>JBHELS010000308.1:0-17874 GCA_046263015.1 Burkholderiales bacterium
ACGACGAACCAGTAGTGCACCGCGATTGCGCCGATGAACGGAAGCGGCGCGTAGCGCAGCTCGACGCGAAATGAAGATCGCTCTGAGGCCATGCGTTTGTGCGGCGCTGATTCTAATTGCGGCGCCGCTCGCGGCGCGCGCTCAGGAATGGCCGCAAAAGCCGGTGCGCATCATCGTCCCGTTCGCGCCGGGCGGCGTCGCCGACAATAGCGCGCGCGTGATTGCCGAGCCCCTGAGCACGCGCCTCGGCCAGCCGGTGGTGGTCGAGAACCGTCCCGGTGCGAGCGGCAATATCGGCACCGAGCAGGTGGCGCAAGCGCCGCCCGATGGCTACACGCTGCTTCTCGGCTTCGATGGCACGATGGTGATCAATCCGCACGTATTCACCAAAGTGCCGTTCGACACGCTCTACGACTTCCAACCGGTGACGAAGCTTGGCGACGCGACGCTGATTCTGGTCGCGCATCCGTCCGTGCCGGCGAAGAATCTGAACGAGCTGATCGCGCTTGCCCGCACCCGGCCCTTCGCGTACGGCACCTCGGGCACCGGCGGCACGCCGCATCTCGCGGGCGAGCTTCTCAGGCTGCGCACCGGTGCCAAGCTCGAGCACGTGCCCTATAAAGGCGGCGGGCAGGCGATCACCGATGTGGTCGGCGGCCAGATTCCGCTCGTCTTTACGGCGATCGCGACCGCGCAGCAATACGTGCGCAGCGGACGGGTGATTGCCCTCGCGGTGCCGAGCGCCAAGCGCTCACCCGCGCTGCCCGATGTGCCGACATTCGAGGAAAGCGGTTTTGCACCTTTCGATGTCGCTTCTTGGGTCGGCATCTTCGCGCCGTCGAAGACGCCGAGCGCGCTCATCGAGCGCCTGCAGAAGGAGATTGCCCAGGTCCTGCGCACGCCTTTCGTGAAAGAGCGCTACGCGGTGCTCGGCATCGAGCCGGTGGGCAACTCGCCGCGTGAATTCTTCGAGCAGGTGCGAGAGGACCTCGCGCGCTGGGGGCCCGTGGTCAAGGCGGCGAACATCAAGGTCGAGTAGGCGGCGGGAGCGAGCTTTGCTCGATCACCTCCACGCCCTCCGGCGCGTTCACCCAAGGATGCGCCGAGCGGTACCAGCCAAAGCGCGTCGGCTTTAGCCACTTCGGGTCGTCGAAGCTGCCGAGCGCCACCGCGCGCACGCCGGGAAGTGCTTCCAGGGTCCAGTAGACCTGCGTGCCGCAATTGGCGCCAGAACTCGAAACGCAGCCAGCGTTGACTCTCGTCCGAGCGGTGCTCGTAGATGCGCAGCTCGCCTTGGAGCTTCTGCACCTGCTCCGCGTTGTAATAAGCGCCGACGCCGAACGCGCTGCCGGTGCGTTTCTGGCACATGATGCAATGGCAGGCCGTGACGCGCAGAGGCCGCCCTTCAGTGCGATAGCGAACGGCGCCGCAGACGCAACCGCCTTCGTGGAAATCCGTGGCTGTCAGCATTTATGTTTCCCTAGGGCGCGACGGCCGCCTGCTTCTGGCCGCTCTTGGCGAGCGACACGGCGACGAAGCCGGAAGCCTTCATCTCGTCGATGAAATCGCGCAAGTAGCGTGCGGCGAGCGGCCGGCCCTGCGGCAGCGCCATCGCCTGCTCGATCACCATGAAGCGGCCGGGAACGACGCGGTAGCCCGCATGGGTGCGTGCGTAATCAACCAGCACCGTTTTGACGCCGGCGGCGACGTCGAGCCGGTCGCGCGCGAACTGCTCGAGCGATGCTTGGGGGCTCTGCGCGCGCACGAGCGTCGCACGCTTGATCGCGCCGCGTGACAGGAAAAGGTCATAGACGCTGCCGCGCGACACGGCGATGCGCACGCCCTCGCGGTCGACGTCGGCGGTGCTCTGGAGGGGCGAGCTCTCCCGCACCAGGTAGCCGCCTTCGATGATGACGTACGGCGCCGTGAACTCGATCTCCTTCGCACGGTCCGGGTCGCGCGCGACGAAGGCGATGTCCCAGCGGCCGCTCGTCGCATCGGCGGTGACCTTGCCGGCCGCCTCATAGGGGCGAAGCTCGAGCGGCAGCCCGGCGCGTCGGGCGAGCTCGCGCGCCAGATCGACCGACACGCCGCGCAATTCGCCGCTTGTCGCGTCCCTTTGCGCAAGCACTGGGTTGCCGTAGTTGATCGCGGCGTGCAGCGTGCCGCTCGGCGCGAGGTCGCGCGCCACGTCGGGCGGCACCACGTCGGCCGTCACGCAGGCGGCGAGGCCGAGCGCCGCGGTTGCGGCGGCGAACACAATCTTCATCGGCGTATCTGCTCTCCGTATTGGCCACTCATAGGAGCACCTCATCAGTAGATCGCGACCGTGCGCCGGCCCGAGCGATCGATGCAAGCGCGGTACATGCCTTCGCTGTTGAACGGCATGGCGATGTTACCGCGCCGGTCCACGGCGATAAGGCCGCCGTCGCCGCCGATCTCGGCGACGCGCGCAAGCACCGCGGCGCTCGCCCGCGCCAAGGTCTCCTTGCGGTAGCGAAGCCGCGCGGCAATATCGTACGCAAGCACGGTGCGGATGAAAGCTTCGCCAAGCCCGGTGCCCGAGACGGCGCAGAGATCGTCGGCATAAGTGCCGGCGCCGATGATCGGCGAATCGCCCACCCGGCCCGGCAATTTGCCGGTATAGCCGCCGGTGGAGGTCGCGGCGGCGAGGCGGGCGTTGGCGTCGAGCGCTACGGCGCCGACCGTTCCGTGATGCCGGACCGCGCCGCGGCGCAGCGCCGCAAGGCGCGCGGCGCTTGCGAAATAAGAGCGTGGCGCAAGCTTCACGCCCTGCGAGCGCGCAAAGCGCTCGGCGCCGCGGCCGACGAGCAGGAGGTGGCCGCTTTGCTCCATCACGGCGCGCGCGGCGAGCACCGGGTTACGAATGCGGCTGACGGCCGCCACGGCGCCCGCGCGCCGCGTCGCGCCCTCCATCACGGAGGCGTCGAGTTCGTGCTGCTCGTCGGTGTTGTAGCACGCGCCGCGACCGGCGTTGAAGAGCGGATCGTCCTCGAGTTCGACGACCGCGGCGCACACCGCGTCGAGCGCCGCGCCGCCTTCGTTCAGCACCGCGTGCCCGGCCTCGAGCGCACGCTCAAGGCCGCGACGGTAGCGCGCGGCCGCCGACGTGCTCATTTCCCGGCGCGGCATCGTGCCGGCGCCGCCATGGACGGCGAGCGTGATCAATGCTTGTGCTCGGCGAGCACCTTTTCGAAGCGCCGATCGGGCACGAGCCATACGAGCGCCACCAGCACGTAGAGGGCAAGGGAGAGCGGCGTATACAAAAATGCGAGAGCCACCGCCGCAAGATACACGCCGACGGAAATCTTTCCCTTGAGATCGCTGCCGAGCGCGCGCGCAAGTAGCGAATCGGCGTCGTGAGAGACGAGGAGCACCCGCGTGAGGATGTAATACGCGATCGCGGCGCAAAGAAGCACGGCGCCGTAGACGGCGACGGTGATCGGCGCGAAATGGTTTTCGTCCATCCAGCCGGTGGTGAAGGGCACGAGCGAGAGCCAGAAAAGGAGATGCAGGTTCGCCCATAGCGTTGCGCCGGTGACGTGATGCACGGCGTGGAACAGGTGGTGATGGTTGTTCCAATAGATCGCGACAAGGACGAAGCTCAATACATAGGTCAGGAAGATCGGTACGAGCGGCGCGAGCGCCGCGCTGTCCGCGCCGTGTGGCACTTTCATCTCGAGCACCATGATGGTGATGATCACCGCGATCACGCCATCGCTGAATGCTTCGAGCCGCGCCTTGCCCATTAATCGCGGCGCGCTTTACGAAAGCAGCCATCCAGGTGATCGTCCACCATGCCTATGGCCTGCATGAAGGCATAGCAGATGGTGGAGCCGACGAACTTGAAACCGCGCTTCGCGAGGTCCTTGCTTAGCGCATCGGATTGCGCCGTGCGGGCGGGCACGTCGCCCGGGCGTCGCCGGCGCGTGACGATCGGCCTGCCGCCGACGAAGCGCCACGCGTAGGCATCGAAGCTCTGGAATTCGCGCTGTACGGCGAGAAATGCCTTCGCGTTCGTCACACTTGAGGCGATCTTCAGCCGGTTGCGCACGATTCCTTCGTCCGACATAAGCCGGCGCAGCGTCGCCGCAGTGAAGCGCGCTACCTTGGCCGGCTCGAAGCCTGCAAAGGCGCGCCGATACGCCTCGCGTTTACGAAGGATCGTCTCCCAGCTCAAGCCCGCCTGCGCGCCTTCGAGGATCAGGAACTCGAAGAGCACGCGGTCCTCATGCACCGGCACGCCCCATTCCGTGTCGTGGTACGCGATACCCAGCGGGGTCGTCGCCCAGGCGCAGCGACGGAGCGTGTCGTCTGCCATGAGCAGCACTCTAATGGCAAATTCGGCTCGCTAGCCCGCGCGGCCAGGCAACCGGAATTCGCGCGGAGCGGGCAAGGCCTCGCCGAAGAGGCGCACACGCAACGCATTCCCGTCGAGCTCGAGAAGCGCGAAGTTCCGTCGATTCATCAGGTCGTGGCCATGCTCGGTGATTGGTATCAGCTTGCCGCGCACGCCGGCGCCGAGGTCGATCACGGGCCGCGACACGTTCTCCATCAGCCAGCCGGAAAAGCCCTCGGGCGGCGGCGAAGCGATGCCCGAGGAGGTGATTTGCCACATGACGCCGGTTTGCGCGTGCTCAAGCCGGCCGATATTGCCCACATGGACGTCGCCCGCGAGGATCGTAAGGTCGACGCCCGCTCGAGCGCGGCAGAACTCGACCAGCAGCGCCATCAGCTTCGCGCATTCGGTGCGATTGCCCTTCGAACCCCAGCCGTCGCGCAGGTCCGACGCATAGGGCTCGGTGAACGGCGTCCAGCGCATGATCGCCGCGGCGGTGGCGAGCTTCGCGTGCACGGGCGGGATGCCGAGGACAAGAAACACGCGCCGCGTGGCTGCCGGCAGCGCATGCAGCCAGGCGCGGGCGGCGGCGAGCTGCGCTTCGCCTAGCACGCGTCTTTCGCTGTAGAGCCGATGCGTTCGCCCATCGAGGAGCAGGAACGCCGTCTCGCGATGGCTGAAGCCGCAGGCGAACGAACCGTCATCGATTCGCGGGCAACCGGGGTTCGCCTGGAACTCGGCGAACGCCGTTCGCGCGGCTTGAAAGAAGAGCCGCCGCCACGGCCGATCGTCCGTCGGGTTGGACCCCCAGCCTTCGTCGATGTCATGATCGTCCCAGGTCATGATGTTTGGGCACGAGGTCAGCACCGCGGCAACGTCGGGCATGGTCCAGAACTTCTCGACGTAGAGCTGCCTGTATTCGGACTCGAGCGTGGTGAGCAGCGCCTCGTCATCCTCCGCATGGCGCGCTCTCTTCGAATAGCGCTTCACTACTTCGTCGGCATAGACCTGGTCGCCCGCGTGGATGACGAGATCGACGTTGCCCGCTTCGATCTCGCGCCGTAGCGCCCGCCACATGTCGTAGCGGCGCGCTTCATCTTTCGTCTCGTAGATGCCATTGCAGCTCAGGAGCGCTACGCGCGGCGCGCGCGGGCGGCAGCAAGCGAAAGCGAGCCGTCGCCGCCCGGCCGATTTCCTCCACTGCGGGCAGCGCGGCGGCGTCCTCGCCGAGCGCGATGCCGTAGACGACTTCCGCGCCGGCGGGCAGATCGCGCAGATTGAAGACGCCGAGCTCGTAGGGCGGTGCGGCTGCAAGCTCGATTTCTACGGACCCCAGCGCATCGGCCGCACGCCAGACGAGCCTGGCGATGCGCCCGCGTCCCGGCGCGATGCGGTTGCTTGCGCAAAGGATACGGGCCGTCGTGCTCGTGCAATGCCCGACGACCGTCAAGCGCGGCGGCGTCACCCGTCGCTAGCGATCGAGCACGGCCAGGCGCCGAAACGCATCGATCTTCTCGCTGCGGCCGATCTGCGCGCGGTTGAGCGCCGTGCGCATGACCTCGATCGTCTTATCGTAGGTGTCGCGATCGACGGGGAAGGGCGTGCCGTCCTTGCCGCCATGCGCGAAGGCATAGCGCGCAGGATCGCGATGGCTTGCCCGGGCGCCGTAGACGAGCTCGGCGGTGAGGGCAAGGGCGCGCAGCGTCTTCGCGCCGACGCCTTCGATGCGAAGAAGCGCCTCGAAATCCGCCGGCGCTTCTTCATAGGTTCGCAGGAGGACCTTGTGCAAATAGCGAGGATTGATGTCGCTCTCGCCGAGCTCATGGTGCCGCGGCATCGCGAGGAGCGTCACTTCCGGCTGCGCGCGGGCGAGGGCGGCGGAGGCGGCGCGCACATCGGCGCTATCGGCGGCTACGAGGTTGAGCGTATCGGCGCGCGTCGCAGCAGACCGCGGCATGCGGCTCGTTGACGTAGCTCTGCACGCTCTCGGAGAGCCAGTGGTAGCGGCGCGCCATCGACGTCTCATCGCTCATGCCCTGCTGAATGACGCACCAGTGTCCGGCGGCAGTGAAGACGAACGCATGGTGATAGAGCTGATAGCCGTCCTGGACGGCCGAGTTATCCACCTTGGCGGATAGCCGGCTCGCATAGACGAGCGGCGCCGGGTCGCGTCCAAGCCGCTCGCAAGCCGCGGTGATTTCGCCCGGTGTCTTGCGCGATGTAGCGCCCTTGCCGCCCGCGACGTAGATGCCGAGCTCGCCCTCGGTACCGCGCAAGCCTTCCTTCAGCGCGCCGCACACGGTCGTGGTGAGGCCGCTCGAGTGCCAATCGAACCCGAGCACGCAGCCGAACGCCTGGAACCAGTATGGGTCGGCGAGGCGCCGAAGCACCTCGTCGCGGCCGAATTCCGTGGCGACGAAGAGCACGATCTCGCGCGCGAGCGGCACCATGCGCTGGAAAAGCCACGCCGGTGCGCGACCGGTATGGAGCGGAAGCTGCGCTACGCCGGTCCGGGACACCCTCCGATTGTAGGCGGGGCGGGCGCCTCACCGATCGGCGAGGAGGAATAGCGCCGGGGCGAGCAGCGCGCCGACGAGGACGACGGCCGCCGTCCTCGCCGAGACGAGCGCCGTAATGATGAAGGGGGCGAGCACGAAGACGCCGGCGAGTATCCAGGGCACGGGCAGCTGCCGCAGTGCGGCGTGCAACGCCGGCAGGGATAGGAGATGGCGAGCGCTGAGCGTCGCATGCCCGCCGACCCGCGCCATCGCACGCGCTTCTAGCCAAGAGAAAAGCAGGAAAAGCAGCACGGCCAGGCTGCCTCCGATGAGCAAGGGCGCGGCCACCATTGCGAGCAAAGTGAGCAGAGTGTGCGCTTGGCCGACGAAGACGATCGTAGCTGCGGTCATCGCCAGGCTGCTGCCGAGGCAGACGAGCACCGCTAAGAGAACGAGCGGCATGCGCGCTTCGACGTAGTCGCGGAAGCCGCGGCCTTCGCGGTAGCGCTTGAGGAGGTTCTGCGCTTCGATGAGCGGGTCCATGCCAGGAGCATGCACCGGCCAAACCCGAACAGCTGCGCAATTGTGCACGCGCCGCCGCGGGCGAAAGAGGACGCGCTTTTATCGCCCGTCCTTCGCGACGAAGCGGGCCGCCATCTGCAGCACCTGGCGAGCCTCGGCGCGCGCCTCGGCGTTGTCACGTGCGAGCTGCAGCACGGCGCAGCCGATCACCACCGAATGGAAGAATGCGACGCACGCCGGCTCGGCGCGTAAGCCGCCCGCGGCGAGCGCGGGTGCCATGATGCCGCGCAGCTCCGCCACGAACCGGCGCACCTGCCGCTTGATCGCCGGATCGCGATCGGCGGCGGCGACGAGGCCGAGCATCACGCGCACGATGCGCTTGTCCGCCGAGCCCTCGGCGACGGCACGCGCCAAGCGCGCGGGACTGCGGCGGCCCGCCTGCGCGAGCAGGCCCACCAGCCGCTCGATCGAGTGGCGCGCGAGCGCCTGCATCAGGTCGGCGCGCGTCGGGAAGTAATAAGTGAGATGGCTCTGGCGCACGCCCGCCGCCGCCGCAACGCGCGGCTGCGTCAGCTCGTGGGCACCGCCCGCCGCGAGCAAGGCGAGCGCGGCCTCGAGGATGCGGTCGCGAACATCCATTCTTGGTAATGCTACCAAGATCCGCGGCATGCGCCTCTTGGGGCAGTCGCGTCAATGCCGAAAGGCGCGTCCGGAGTAGTCCGGCCGACCTAGCACCGAATGCGACGCGCGTGCCGGGGCCGGACGCATCCTTTGCCTTTATTCGACGCGCTACGGAGTCGCCAATGAAGTCAGGGTTCGTGGTTAGGGCGAAGGCGGCGTGGACCTTCGGCCTCGTCGTGGTACTCGTCGGGTTTGTCCCGGTGCTGCTTTTCGTCGGTCAATCGCTCGCCGGTATTTCGCTCCTGCCCGATGGGCTGCCGCAATTTCCAAACGCCTGGCTTGAGGCGCTCGCGGCGCGCTTGTCGCTCGCGCAACGCATTTGGATGCCGCGTACTCTGCCTCCCGGCTTGGCGCTTGCCGTGGCTGGATTGCTCGCCATGATGCTCGGTGCGGTGATCGCTCGGCGCCAGGCGGCCGTCCTCGAGGCGGAGAAAAGAGAGACGGAAGACCGGCTGCGGCGCGTACGTCAATATGAGCTTGGCGGGCATGCGGACGGCCGCATCGATCCCTACATCGGCTCGCCGCTCGGCATCGATGAGGTCGAGCCGAAAGAATCGTTTCGATTTGTTAACGCCGACCGGTCGCCGTTGCCCGACAATGCGCGCTCGCGCGAGCGGGCAGTCTCTTGGTAGCGCTACCAAAAAGCCTCGAGCGACGTTACCGGCGGTAACAACCTCGCACGGCGGCGCGCTCGCTTCGCTGCTTAAATCCTCTGCGTGCAGTTCACTCACTCAGAGGAGTTGTTCATGAAAACCAGGATCGCTATCGTCCTTACGGCAACACTCGCCGGGCTCGCCGGCTGCGCTTCGCAGGCACAGCTCGTGGGTGCCGGCACCGGCGCGGCCGTGGGAGCGGCGGTCGGCGGCGGGCCGATGGCCACCATCGGCGGCGCCATGGTCGGCTATGGCGCCGGCGCGGTCTACGACCAGAGGCACCGCTGAGGGCTAGGCGGCGAAAAGCGTATCGGTCGGGATCGACACCCGGCCGTACTCGAGCGTGCGCTTGATGCGATAGGGCTCGCCGCTCGCCGCCTTGGGCTCACGCGAGAGGTCGATGAGCTTTTGCGGCTTGAGCGCAGCGCCGGAAGCATCGCGGATCACCATGACCCGCGGCTGGAGCCGCTTCGCGAGGTTTTGTGCGATGACGAGGCCGGTCTCGCCGCTATTCAGCTCGACGATGCTGCCGATCGGGAAAATGCCGATACAGCGGATGAAGTGCTCGACAAGGTAGCCGTCGAAAAGCGTGCCGCGGTGTTTATAAAGGATGCTGAGAGCGGTCGACGGCGCGAGCGCTTCCGCGTAGGGGCGCCGCGACGTGAGCGCCGCGAACGTATCGACGATGCCGGCGATCGAGCCGAAGAGGCCGATTTCGGCGCTGCGAAGTCGGTTCGGATAGCCGCTGCCGTCATGCCGCTCGTGGTGTAGCAGCGCGAGCGCCGGTAGGTTCGCCGGCAGCTGCGGCGTCTCCCGCAGCATCTCTGCCGAATGCTCGACGTGCTTGCGCAGGATGCCGAGCTCCTCTTCGGTCAGGCGCTCGCGCTTTTCGAGGAGCGCAGTCGGCGCCCGTACCTTGCCGATGTCCTGCAGCAGCCCTAGGTGCCCGAGGAGCCCCACGTCCTCCCGCGACATCTCGAGAAAACGACCGAACACGGTCATGTATACGGAGCAGTCGAGCGCATGCGAATGGGTGTAGTCGCTCTTTTCCTTGAGCTGCGTAAAAAGAAGCATGGCGTCGGGATTTCGCAGCACGCTGTCGGTCAGCCCGGCTACCGCCTCGTTCACGCGGCTCGCGTCGAGGGTTCCGCCCGCCTTGAGCGGTGCAAGGACGGCTTCTCGCATGATCGCGGCGGTCGAGCCGTGGTGGCCAACGGCCGTGGGAAATTCCCGCTCGATCGGCGCCTGCTCGACGTACTTGGTGACTTTGGTACGCGAAAGGTCGACGGAGCTCTTCAGCGGTTGGGTGTTGTCCGCGAGCCGCGCGAGCACTTCGCTGCGCTCGGGATCGACGAACACGACCCGGCAGTGCTTTTGCAAAATTTCGATTTGCTCCGGCTGCTCGAGGACGAAGCCCTGAAATTTGAACGGGGTCTCGGTCCAAGGGCGGTCGAGCTCCGCGACATACATGCCGAGCCTCAAGTCCGCCACCGGGATCTTTTTTCTCACTTGCAAATGCCCCCTGAGCGGGAAGGTTACACTAGGTCATGCTGGAGGCGAGTGAGCATTCGTTGACATCGGACGCGCGGTCGCTCGCGCCGGAAGTGGCGCGCGAGCGCTGCGACTTCATCTACCGCCGCGTGCCGAGCGGCATCGGCGCCGCGCTGGTTCTCAGCATCCTTCTCTCCGCCTATCTGTGGCGCTTGCGCCCCGCCGAGCTGATCGTCCAGTGGCAGCTCTTCGTCCTGATGTGCGCCTGCGCCTTCGGTGCGCTCGTTCTTGCGTATCGGCGCTCCCCGAATGCGAAAGAGAGCCCCGAGCTCTGGATCCGGCGCGCGGCTTTCGGTGCGGCGGCGCTCGGGGCGTGTTGGGGCTTTGCGGCCGCCGTGTTTTTTCCCGGCGGACCGGAAGAGCAGTTGCTCATTGCCTTCGTCGTGGCGCTCATTACCGCGGGCGGACTGCCGCTCTTCTCTACCGTCTGGTGGGTGTACGCCGTCTATGCGGGCGCGATCATCCTGCCGTTCAACGTGGTGCTTTTCGCGCACGGCACGTCGTTTTTCCATGTTTTCGGCACACTGGTGCCGCTCTTCTACTTGGCGGCCGTCGGCACCGCGTATGAACTCGGCAAGGTTTTCTCGAGCGCCTACGGCGTGCGCAGCGCCTATCGGCGGCTTTCGCACGAGAACACCGAGGTGCAGACCCAGCTCGCCGAGCAGCTCGACAGCCTCCTCGATGCGCATCGCGAGGTCCAGGCCTATAGCCGCAAGCTCGCGCTCTTCTCCGAACGGGCGCCGATTGCAGTTCTCGAGACCGATGCCCGCGGCACCATCCTCGAGATGAACCCCGCCGCCGAGAACCTTTTCGGCTGGGCCGCCTCGGAAATGCTCGGTCGCAACGTCGTCACCATGCTGCTGGGCGGTGACGACATCGCGCATACCGAGCAATGGTGGCGCGACTTCGTGAGCGCCGGCAGGCCGGAGACGCTGGCCGTAGAAGCGTGTTTGCGGCGCGATGGCCTTGCGCTCGCCTGCGAATGGACGCTGACGCCGCTCATCAATGACGAGGGTCAGGTCGGAACCGTGGTGCTCCACGGGCGCGATATCACTCACCAGCGCGCTTCCGAACGCGTTCGCAGCGAGTTCACCTCCACGCTCAGCCACGAGCTTCGCACGCCGCTCACCTCGATCCTCGGCTCGCTGCAGCTCCTGCGCACCGGAGTGCTGGGCAGCATGCCGAAGGACCAGGATGAGCTTGTCGAGATCGCCGAGAAGAACTCAAAGCGCTTGCTTGACCTCATCAACGAGGTGCTCGACATCGAAAAGATCGAGTCGGGTCGCATGTCGCTTGCGCCGGAGCCCGTGGCGCTCGACCAGCTGCTGCACGAGGCGATCACCTTGAACCAGGGCTTCGCCGACCGCTTCTCGGTGAGGCTCTCCCTCGCCGGCGATCTGCCCGCCGTGACGGTGCGTGGCGACAAGAAGCGCCTCATGCAGGTCGTTACAAACCTCCTCTCGAACGCCGCGAAATTCTCACCGCCGAAAGGCTCGGTGGACGTGGTCGTTACCCTTCGCGGGCCACGCGTGCGCGTCGGTGTTTGCGATCGCGGCCCGGGCATCCCGGCCGCGTTTCGCAGCCGGATCTTCGGCCGCTTCGCGCAGGCGCATTCCGCCGATGCGCGTATCAAGGGCGGCTCGGGACTCGGCCTCGCCATCTCCAAGCGCCTGGTCGAGATGATGCAGGGCGACATCGGCTTCGAGGATCGCCAGGGCGGCGGCACGACCTTTTACTTCGAGCTGCCGCTCCTTGCCGCGGCGGAGCGCGATGACGCCGGGCCGGTGCGGGTCCTCGTTACTGAGGCCGACACGATGGAAGCCGAGTACCTGGCGATGGTGCTCGAGAAGGCCGGCTACCGCGTCGACCAGGTGGCAAACGCGCAGGAATCGCGTTTGCTCCTTGGCCGCTGGAAGTACGGCTGCTGGGTGCTCAATACGCGCCTTCCGGACGCGGCCGATTCCCTCGCGCTTGTCGATGAGCTGCAGGAGCGGCTCACCGACACGCGCGTCGTCCTCCTCGCAAGCATCGGCAGCGACCGATCGAGCGTCGCCGCGGCGAAGAAAAGCCGGATCGCCGATTGGCTGCTGAAGAACGATTCGCGCGAGCGGATCGTCGACGTCGTGAACCAGGCGATCGGCCAGCCGCTCGCGCACTCGCAGTCAGCCTCGTAGCACGTCCTTGCCGGACGCGATGGGCGTACACTCGTATTCGTGAAGGCGCTGACGAAAGAGCAGGTCGAACAGTTCAGGCGCGACGGCTTCGTCCCGAAAATCCGCGTCATGAGCGGCGAGGATGCCGAGCGCGCTCGAGCGGCGCTCGAGGACTACGAGCGGCGAACCGGCGGGCCGCTGCGCGGCAATCTCCGCCACAAGGCGCACCTCCTATTTCCCTTCCTCGCCGAGATCGTGCGCAACGGGCGCATCCTCGACGCGATCGAAGATCTCTACGGTCCGGATCTCTTCTGCTGGACGTCCAATTTCTTCATCAAGGAAGCGCGCGATCCGGCATTCGTAAGCTGGCACCAGGATGCCACGTACTGGGGACTGAGCGCCGCGGATGTTGTGACCGCTTGGGTGGCGCTCACGCCGAGCAACCGGGCGAACGGCGCCATGGGTGTGGTTCCCGGTTCACATCGCACGCAGCTCGGGCATCGCGACACGTTCGATAAGAACAACCTGCTCACGCGCGGCCAGGAGATCGCGGCGGAGGTGGACGAGGCAAACGCGGTGTACCTCGACCTCGAGCCTGGTGAGGCGTCGCTCCACCACGTGCTCTTGGTGCACGGCTCGCCGCCGAACCCGTCGCATGACCGCCGCATCGGCTTCGCCATCCGCTACATCCCGACGTCGGTGCGTCAGCTCTACGGCGAGGACAGCGCGATGCTCGTGCGCGGCAGCGATGCCTTCCACCATTTTGAGCACGAGCCGTCGCCCAGGGCCGAGATGGAGCCCGAGCTCGTCGCGCTCCACAAGCAGATCGCCGAAAGAAACGCGAAGATCCTCTACCGCGGCACCGAGATCAAGTCCTACGACGACCCGGCCGCGCGCGGCGCGTACCGCTAAAGACCTATAAACGCTGAGCTTCGCCGCCGCCTCGTGACGCTTCTTGTTCTCGCCGGCGTGAAGTGGAGCGGAAGCAAGTAGACGTCGCGCGCCAGCATAAAACAAAAAGGCCGGACACGCGTCCGGCCTTTCGGTGTGGCGGAAGATGCTACTTGGAGGAGGAGCCGGCGGCCGCGTCGCGGGCGATCCGTTGCGCCATCTGCAGGTGCTCGCGGATCTTCGAGTTCGCCTGCTGCACCGCGGATTTGAACTGCGGATCCTTGGCCTTGGCGGCGATGTTCTCGCTGTCCTTCGCGTTCTTCTCGTGGTCCTTGACCATGTGCTCCATGTAATCCTTGTCGAATTCGGCGCCGGACTTGCGCTCGAGGAGCTTCGCTTGCGCCATGTCCTTCATCGGCGCGTTGTCCGGCATTGCCACGCTTTTCGACTTCGCCAGCGACTTCAGGTCCTCCAGCATCTTGCTGTGGTCCTGCACCATCTGCTCGGCGAACTTCTTTACCTCGGGGCTTTGCGCCTTGGACGCGGCCATCTTGCCGGCCTCGATCTCGGCAATGTTCGCGCTCGCCAGTTGCTTCATGGCGGCCTGGTCATCGTTGCTCATCTTCTGCTGTGCAAAGGCCGGTGCCGCAACGAACGCCGCGAGCGCCAGGGCCGGAATAAGGGAACGCATATCGGGTACTCCTTTTAGGGGAACCTCCGACTCCGAGCAAAGGATGTGCCCAGGCGCGATCGGGTCGCAGGCGCGATTCAGGTCGGGGCCGGCGTCGCCCGACTAGTTTGGTGCCTGACCCCGAATCGGCTCTGCCACGGTGTCGGCCCACGGCTGAGCCGGCTCGGTGCACCCCATGTTCGTTTCGCCCGAGCGCAGCACGCCGCAGGGGCGGGCGTAGACATCGGGATAGAGGCCGCGCCGCGCCGAGACGACGGTAAATGCTGCCTCCAGGCCGGCGCGCTCGTCCGGCGGCAGCGCTAGATCCGCGAGCACCGTGTCGCCGCCGCTCATGTCAATACGCGCGCGGTGGAATGCGTCCTCAAGCGTTAGGCCGTGGTCGATAAGGAAGGCGCTGATTTGCAGCACGGCGCCGACGATCTTCCGGCCGCCGGCCGCGCCGAGCGCGAAGCGATCGGTGCTTGGCGTCTCGCCGACGATGGGACAGTAATTGCCCAGGCAACGCTTGTCCGGCGCGAGCGAATTCGGCTTCCCCGACTCTGGATCGAACCACATGATGCCGTTATTAAGGAGGACGCCGGTCGAAGGCGAAAGGACGCGCGAGCCGAAGATGGAAAGGAGCGTCTGCGTCACGGCGCAGAAGTTGCCTTCGCCGTCGACGATGCTGAAGTGGGTAGTGCAGCTCTCGCGATCGCCCGCGTTCTCGAAGCGCTCGCGCCAATGCCGCGCCAGCGCGCGCGCATAGTCGGCGTAGCGCGGCTTCGCGACCGCCTGCAAATCGGCGAGGCATGCCGCGAGCACCGGGCCCCCCGTCATGCCAGGCGCGGCAAAGATGCGGCCGCCGTGATACGGCACGTCGAGCGGCTCGGCCCACTGCGCGCGATAGGAAGCGAGATCGTCGAGCGCAAGCGAGCCGCCTTTTGCGTGCACGTCGTCGACGATCGCCGCCCCGAGGTCACCGCCGTAGAGAACGGGGGCGCCGTCGCGGCCGATCGTCTCCAGGCTGTCCGCGAGCCGGCGCTGGTCGAGTCGCCGCTCGGTCGTGGCGGTCCATCCGGCGAGCGGCGGCCATTGACCGTCGTCGAGAAAGAGCGCCGCGGCATGCGCGTCGAGCGATAGCGCCTTCGCGGTCGAGGCGATGAGGAGGCCCGCGTACCAGTCGAGAAGCATCCCGTCGCGCGCGAGCTTGGTGGCGGGGGCGACAAGCTCGCGCCAGGGCAGGCGCCCGAATCTCTGGTGGGCGAGCTCCATGCCGGCGACCACGCCCGGAACGGCGACGGCGCTCGCGCCTTGCACATTGCGATCGCCTCGGACGCGGGGCCAGGAGAAAAGCTCGGGATCGCGTCCACCGATCACCGGATAGTCGGCGGGATCGAGCCCGCGCGGCGAGCGCATGCCGTAGTCGACGACATAGGCTCTCTTTTCCTTTGCGCGCCAAAGGACCATCGCGCCGCCCGCGGCGATGCCGCTCATCCACGGCTCGACGACGCCGATCGCGAACGACGTTGCGACCGCGGCATCGACCGCGTCGCCGCCCGCCGCGAGCACCTCGGCGCCGACCGTCGCGGCTTTCTTGTGCTGGGCGGCGACCACGCCGCCGCGCGTCGCGACGACGCGCTTTCGCACAAGCTGCGTATCGGAGAAGTTGTCTTTCAAGCTTGCAGCAGAATTACGTACTTGGTGCGGAATTCGCCTTGGCGTGGCGCACGATTTCGGCGTGCGTGGCGAACCAGACGCCTTCATGGCCGCGGATGTAGCGGATGAGCTCTTCCAGGATCCAGATGCGTGACCGATAGCCGATCACGTGCGGATGCATGGTGAGCTGGAAGATGCCGCGCTCACGGTACGCGGCGTCGAACTCGCGCTTGAAAATGTCGAAGACGTCTGCGGGCGGCGTGTAGGGCCTGAGCGCCGCGAAGCGGTTCATATTGAAGTACACGGCGTCGTCGCGGATCCATTCGACCGGCAGTTCGATCACCCCCGTTTCTTTGCCGTCCATCAGAAGCTCGTAGCAGTCGACATCCGCCATCAGCGACGAGTCGTACTCGAGACCCATCTCCTTCGTGATGGCGAGCGTCTGCGGACTGAAGTCCCAGGAGGGCGTGCGGATACCGACCGGCCGCACGCCGCAAATCTTTTCCAGCGTTTCGGCCGAGCGCATTTGCAGCTCGCGCTCCGCATCCGCCGGCAGGTCGAAATTGCGCTCGTGTATCCACCCGTGGATGCCGATTTCGTGGCCTTCGCCAATGACGCCGCGCTGCTCTTCAGGATAGAGGAGCGCGGTCACCGCCGGCACGAAGAAGCTCGCCTTGACGCCCGCGCGACGCAGTATCTCGAGAATGCGCGGAATTCCCTGGCGCGCGCCATACTGCCCTTGGGACAGGCGCCCAATCGACTGGCCGCCATCGCGGAGCTCGTTCGTCTCATGGTCGGAGTCGAACGAGAGCCCGACCGCGCAGCGCGCGCCGCCCGGCCAGCTCTGGGGCTTGAGCGGGCGGCCAGCGCGCACCCGCTCCACGATGCGCCGCCACTGCTCGTCCTTCCATTGCCACGGTTGCAGGCTGCGGTCGTCCTTCATTTGCCGCCTGGCTTGATCTTTTTCGCGAGATCGTTGATGAACGCGGCTTCCTTCTCCACGAACTTCGCAAACTCCGCCGGCGGCATGCCGACGCCTTCGAGGCCCTGCGCCTCGAACTGCTGCTTCACCTCGGCGTACCCAAGCGCTTTCACCACTTCCGCGTGGATGCGATTCACGATTTCGCGCGGTGCGCCGGCCGGCAACCACACGCCGAACCAGTTGATGATGTTGTAACCGTCGAATCCGGCTTCCTGCATCGTCGGCACTTCTGGCAATCCCTTCCAGCGCTTTGCCCCGGTCAGCGCGAGCACCTTCACCCTGCCGGCGTGCGCCTGCTGCGCGGCGAGCTGTGTGCCGACGAAAAAGAGATCGATGCGTCCCGTGAACACATCCGTCATCACCTCGGCGACGCCCTTGTACTGCACGCCGACGATGTCGACGCCGGCCATCGCCTTCATCAGCTCAGCCGGGATATGACTCGCCGTACCGATGCCCGCCGAGCCATAGTTCAGCTTTCCCGGATGCTCGCGCGCATACGCGACGAGCTCCTGGACCGACTTGTAGGGGGCCGCAGGCGGCGTGATCAATGCCTGCCCATAGTTCTCGGCCGCGAGCGTGACGTGCGTGAAGTCCTTCACCGGATCGAACGGCACGTTGGCGTTGAAGGGTGGCGTGTTCACGTGCGAAGCGGTGGTGAAGAGCCACGTATAGCCGTCGGCCGGCGTCTTGGCGACATAGGCCGTACCGACGATACCGCCGGCGCCGCCCCGGTTCTCGATGACGAGCGGTTGGCCGAGATTCATCTTCGGCGCGAGCATGCGGATGATGAGATCGGGCGGCCCGCCCGGCGGTGACGGCACGACGACCCGGATCGGCTTGGCGGGCCATGGCTGCGCCTGCGCGCAGAGGGGCAAGACGAGTAGTGCGGCGGCGAAGAGTCCCATGGTGCTAGCGCAATTCGATCTGGAGTGCATCCCGCGCGGAGCGCACGATCGCCTCCAGCACGGCGACATTGTGCACTTCGTCGCCGCCCGGAAGGGCGAGCGGCCGTCGCTCGGCGGCGGCGACGGCGAAATGCTCGAGCTCGGCGCGCTCGGTGCTGGTTTTCGCAAAGGTGCGGATCTCGGGGCGCTCTTTCTTCATCGGCTCCGCCACATCGATGAAGCACTGCTTCAGCTCCCAGGTATGCAGATGCTCGACGTCGCCCACCTCGACCCAGCCCTTCGCGCCGAAGATCTGCAGGCGCCAGGTCTCGGCCGTGGCGATCACCGTGCCGAGATAGCCCGTGGCGCCCGA
>JBHELS010000309.1:0-16468 GCA_046263015.1 Burkholderiales bacterium
ATTCGAGCCGAAGAGCACGTAGTTGCCGCCCGCCTCGCAGTCGGCGATGCGCGGCGCGAGTGCCTCATAGGCACACAGGTTGGTGAAGTCGCCGATGTAGCCCGCGCCGAGCGCCTCGACGACGCCGAGCAGCACACCGCCCAACATCGCGCCCGGGATGTTGCCGATGCCGCCGAGTACCGCGGCGGAAAAGGCCTTCAGTCCGAGGATCGATCCCATGGTGTACTGCGCGATGCCGTAATACGTGCCGAAAAGGACGCCGGCTACCGCGCCGAGGGCCGCGCCGATGAGGAATGTCGCCGCGATGATGCGGTTGATGTCGATGCCCATGAGGGCCGCCACCTGCGGGTTCTGCGCAGTCGCCCGCATGGCGGTGCCGAGCGGGGTGCGGTACACGAGGATGGCGAGCGCGGCCATCATGCCGCAGCAGATGGCGAGGATGGCGATCTGCACCGTAGTGATCGCGGCGCCGCCGACAAAATACGTGCGCGACGGAATGATTTGCGGGAAGGCGAGGATGTTGCGGCTCCAGATGAGGAGCGCGAGATGCTGCAGGATGATGGACACCCCGATCGCCGTGATGAGCGGCGCAAGGCGCGGCGCATGGCGAAGCGGCCGGTATGCGAGTCGCTCCATCGCATAGCCGACCAGCATGCACACCGGTATCGCGCAGGCGGTGCCGATCAGCACGATCGTGAGCGGCGGCAGACCGGCCGGCACGAGCGCATTGATTACGGTGAAGGCGACCATGGCGCCGATCATCACCACCTCGCCGTGCGCAAAATTGATCAGCTGGATGATGCCGTAGACCATCGTGTAGCCGAGCGCCACGACGGCATAGACGCTTCCCGCGGTGAGGCCGTTGATCACCTGCTGCAGGAAGGTATCCACGGCCGGCTAGCCTAAACCAAAAAGAAAAACGGCACCCTGCCGTGCCGTTTTCGCCACTACGTTCCGTCGGCTACTTGCCCATGGTCTTTATGAATTCGTCGTAGGACAGGGTCTTGCCGGACTTGATGACGGCGATCGGCTCGATCTTGCCGCCTTTCATGGTGAAGATCGTCATCTCGGCGTCCTTGCGATCGCCCTTGTCGTCGAACTCGATCGCTCCGGTGGCGCCGCTGAAGCTGATTTTCTGAAGCTCCGGCAGGTACTTCTTCGGGTCGCTGGAATTCGCCTTCTTCATCGCCTCGATCAGCAGGTTCGCCGAGTCGTAGGTAAAAGGCGCATAGAGGATCGGGTCTTGGCCGAACTTCTTCCTGTAGGCGTCGAGGAACTTCTTCGACGCCGCCTGCGGCGGGATGCCGGCCTGCGAGCAAAGAAGCCCTTCAGCCGCCTCGCCCGCAAGCTCCTTCATTTTGTCGGTGCAGGCGCCGTCCCCGAATGAGAACACCGCTTTCATGCCGAGCTCACGCCCCTGCTTGAGGAGCGGCCCTCCGGTCGCGTCCATGCCGCCGTAGAAGACCGCGTCCGGATTACGGCCGCGGAGTTTCGTCAGCACCGCCTTCCAATCGGTGGTCTTGTCGGTGCCTTTCTCGCGCGGTAGCACGCGGATGTTCGCCGCCTTCAGCGTTTTTTCGACTTCATTCGCGATGCCTTCGCCATAGGCGGTCGCATCATCGATGACGGCGACGAGCTTCGGCTTTTTTTGGCTCGCGATATAGCTGGCGATTGCCGGCCCTTGCTGATCGTCGCGACCCACGACCCGGAACTGGTTCTTGAACCCTTGCTCGGTGAGCTTCGGATTGGTCGCCGAGCCCGAGATCACCGGGATGCCGGCCTGGTTGTAGATCGGCGAGGCGGGGATGGACGTGCCGGAGTTCAAGTGCCCGACGACACCGACCACTTTGGCATCGACCAGCTTCTGCGCAACCGTCGTGCCGACTTTCGGGTCCGCTTGATCGTCTTCGGCGACGAGCGTGAACTTGACGTCCTTGCCGTCGAGCTTGACGCCGGCCGCGTTCGCCTCTTCCAAGGCGAGCCGAGCGCCGTTCTCGTTGTCCTTGCCGAGGTGGGCAATGCCGCCGGTGAGCGGCGCGACATGGCCGAGCTTCACTTCGGTGCCGCCGCTTTGAGCGGCCGTTGGAGTGCCTTCGCCTTTTTGCGCGGCGGGCTTGGGCGATTCCTTGCTGCAGCCGGCGAGCGCCAGCGCGGCCGCGATGAGCGAAACCGCGAGCGTAGTCCTCTTCATTGAATCCTCCGAGAGAAGGTTTGCTTTTGGAGACGGATATCTTAATCCGCCGCCCCTCGGAAATCGACCGCCCGAGGGGGCGCGGTCAGGCTATTTCTGCGAGAGGATCCACTTCACCAGCGACTTGATGTCCGCGTCTGGCACCTGCGCGTTCGGCGGCATGGGCACCTGCCCCCACACGCCTTGCCCGCCCTTCTTCACCTTTTCGAAAAGCTTGGCTTCGGCTTGCGGGTCGTTGCGGTACTTCGCCGCGACGTCCTTGTAGGCCGGACCGACGAGCTTTTTGTCGACGGCGTGGCACGCGAAGCAATTGTGCTTCTTGGCGAGCTCCTCCTGCGCGGTGGCGGGCAGCGCGGCGGCAAGCGCGAGCACCAGTACGACGCGTTTCATGATTTCTCCTGGCATGCGGCCTTCAATTGTATGAGATCGCTGATGGGCTCAAGGCATATAACGCCGCGGCAGAGCCAGCCGTTGACCGGTTCGGCACGCGCGGGCTTGTCGAGCGGCGCGGGCAGTCCACTCACGCCGTCCGGCAAAGCGACCACTAAGGCATCGGGCGTATATTCGCGCGCAAGCTCCGCCTGCCAGCGCGCCAGTTCTTTGCCGCGCCCGCGCAGCACGAGGATATTCGGCGGCGTTAATTGCTCCGTCAGCGCAATGGCCATCATCGCGTAGCCCGCCGGATACTCGCGCATTTGCGGATAAAAAAGCGCCACGGTCCGTTCCGCCGCCTCGGCATAGCGCATCTCGCCGGTCATGGTCGCTAGCCGCGCCAACGCCCAGGCAGCGACCGCATTGCCGGAAGGCGTCGCCTGATCCTGGGCCGATTTCGATCGGTGAAAGAGGCGCTCATGGCTCGCACCGGTAAAGAAAAAGCCGCCGCCCTCAGGATCTTCGAATTCCTCGAGCAGCACGTCGGCGAGCGCACGCGCGAATTCGAGATCGCCAAGCGAGAACTCGGCCTGCATCGTTTCGAGTAGCGCCGCAATCAGGAAAGCGTAGTCATCGAGATACGCATTGAGATGCGCGCGGCCATCCTTGTACGTAGCGAGGAGGCGGCCGTCGCGCCACATTCGCGTGCGAATGAATTGGAGCGCCCTTCGCGCCGACCGAAGCCACTCGGGGACACCGAAGGCTCGCGCCGCGTGCGCCATGCCGCGGATCGCGAGCGCGTTCCAGGAAACGAGGATTTTCTCGTCGCGGCCGGGTCGCACGCGCTTCTCGCGCGCGAGGAAGAGCTTGCGTCGCGCCGATTCAACGAGCGCCTCGCTCTTGTCGGCGAGCGGACCTGCGATCCGCAGATGCCAATGCTTGCCCTCGAAGTTGGGCGGGCGCTCCAGACCGTAGCGCGGCGCAAAGGCCGCGTACTCCTCGGCCGAAAGAAGCGCCTGCACCTCTTCGCGCCGCCAGACATAGAACTTGCCTTCCTCGTGCTCACTGTCGGCATCGAGCGAGGAGTAATAGCCGCCTTCGGGCGATTGCATCTGACGCACGAGCCAAGCTGCCGTCTCCTCGGCGCAGCGGCGGTATGTGGCATCGCCGCTCACGAGCCAGGCGTCGGCGAGAAGGCCAAGGAGCGGCCCATTGTCGTAAAGCATCTTCTCGAAGTGCGGGATGGTCCAATGGGCGTCGACGCTGTAGCGGCAAAAACCGCCGCCCAGGTGGTCGTAAATACCGCCCTCGCACATGCGCGCGAGCGTTATGAGGGCGATATCGCGCTCGCCTTCCCGAAGGCAGAGCTCCAAGTCCGGCGGATGCGGAAACTTCGGTGCGGTGCCAAACCCGCCGTGCGCGGCGTCGAAGTTGGCGCGCAGGTTCTCGAGCATCGCCCGAATGGCGTCCGGCGCGAACTCGGCGCGGGCCACGGGCCCTTTGGGCAACGCGCGCTCGAACGCCGCGTGCACCTGCTCGTTCTGCGAGTCGATGTCGGCGCGTTTGTCACGCCATATGTCGGCGATACGCGCGCAAAGTTCGGCGAACGCCGGCATCCCGTAGCGGGGCTCTTTCGGGAAATAGGTGCCGGCGAAAAAAGGCGCTCCCTGCGGCGTGAGAAAGACGGTGAGCGGCCAGCCGCCGGCACGGCGCGCGAGCATCTGGTGCGCCGTCTGGTAAATCTGGTCGAGGTCCGGCCGCTCCTCGCGATCGACCTTGACGTTGACGAAGAGCCGGTTCATCACTTCGGCTACCGCCGGGTCTTCGAAACTTTCGTGCGCCATCACATGGCACCAATGACACGCCGAATAGCCGATCGAGAGGAGAATCGGCTTATCCTCCCGCCGCGACCGTTCGAGCGCCTCCGGTCCCCAGGGATACCAGTCGACGGGATTTGCCGCGTGCTGCTGCAGGTACGGCGAGGTTTCGTGAGCAAGCCGATTGGGCACTAGGCGAGCGAGCTTAACATCGGCCCCCATGCCGAACCATCTCCCGGACGACGTGCTCGCATTCTGGTTCGGCGAAGCCGCCGATTATGGCAAGCGCCACACGCGCTGGTTCGAGAAGGATGCGGCCTTCGACGCCGATGTGACGGCGCGCTTTCGCGATCTGCCTTCTCGTCTCGCGCCGAGCCGCGAGTGGGTCGATCCCGCACGCGCCTGTCTTGCGCGCATCGTCGCCCTCGATCAATTCCCGCGACACATTTACCGCGGCCGGCCCGAGGCGTTCGCAAGCGATGCAGCGGCGCTTAGCGCCGCGAAGCACGCCATCGATCGTGGCTACGACCGCGGACTTCTGGCCGTCGAGCGGCTGTTCATGTATCTGCCCTTCGAGCATAGTGAAAACCTCGAAGATCAGGAGCGGGCGTGCGCGCTATGCGCCCCGCTTTGTGACTATCCGGAGACGGAGGATGCCCACCGATACGCGCTTGCGCATCGCGACATCATTCGCCGCTTCGGCCGCTTTCCACACCGCAATACGATCCTCGGGCGCGCGAGTACCCTCGAAGAGCTCGAGTTTCTCAAGCACCCCGGATCAAGCTTCTGAGTCGGTGATCGCGCCGCGCGAGGCGGTCGAAACGAGCTTCATGTACTTTGCGAGAAGGCCACGCGTATAGCGCGGCTTGGGTGCCTTCCATTTCTTGCGCCGAGCGGCGAGCTCGCGCGCCGAGACATTGAGCTGAATGAGGCGCTTTTTCGCGTCAATGGTGATCGAGTCGCCTTCTTTGACGAGCGCGATGTTGCCGCCCATGTAGGCCTCCGGCGCCACGTGGCCGACCACCATGCCCCACGTGCCGCCCGAGAAGCGCCCATCGGTCAGGAGGCCGACCGATTCGCCGAGGCCCTGGCCGATCAGCGCCGAGGTCGGCGCGAGCATCTCCTGCATGCCGGGACCGCCTTTCGGGCCCTCGTACCGGATGACGATGACGTCGCCCGATTTGATGCGCCTCGCGAGGATCGCCTCCATGCAAGCGGGCTCGGAATCGAACACGCGCGCCGGACCAGTGATCGTCGTGCTCTTCAGGCCCGCGATCTTGGCAACACAGCCTTCGGGCGCAAGATTGCCTTTGAGAATCGCGAGATGGCCCTGCGGGTGCACCGGCTTCTCGAGCGGCATGATGACGTCCTGATCGGAGCGCGGCTTCGCCGGTACGGACCGGAGCTCCTCGGCAAGCGTTTTCCCGGTGATGGTGACGCACTCGCCGTGCGCGAGTCCGGCGTCGAGCAGCATCTTCAGCACCTGCGGCACGCCGCCCGCGGCGTGAAAATCCACGGCGACGTACGGCCCGAACGGTTTCAGATTGCAGAGGAGGGGCACCTTGCGCCGGATGCGCTCGAAGTCGTCGATCGTCCAGCGCACGCCCGCGGCCGCGGCAATCGCGAGGTAGTGAAGGACCGCGTTGGTCGAGCCGCCCGTCGCCATGACAAGCGCGATAGCGTTCTCGATCGATTTCCGCGTAATGATGTCGCGCGGCTTGAGGTCGTTCTTGACCGCTTCGACCAGCACGCGCGCCGACTGCGCCGACGAGTCGGCCTTCTCGGGGTCGGGCGCCGCGAGCTGGGATGAGGCAAGCAAGCTCATGCCGAGCGCCTCGAACGAGGAGCTCATGGTGTTCGCGGTGTACTGGCCGCCGCAGGCGCCGACGCTCGGGCAGGCGTTTTTCTCGATGCCGTCGAAATCCTCGCGCGACATCTTGCCGGCGGCGAAAGCGCCGACCGCCTCGAACGGACTGACGATCGTGAGCTTTTGTCCCTTCCAGAAGCCCGGCTTGATGGTGCCGGCGTAGACAAAGATCCCGGGCACGTTGATACGCGCCATCGCCATCATGGCGCCCGGCATGTTCTTGTCGCAGCCCCCGAGGCAGAGCACGCCGTCCATGCACTGACCGTTGACGGCCGTCTCGATCGAATCGGCGATCACCTCCCGCGAGACGAGCGAATACTTCATGCCTTCGGTGCCCATGCCGATGCCGTCGGTCACCGTCGGGAAGCCGAACACCTGCGGCTTGGCGCCCGCCTGCTCGAGCGCGGCGATGGCGCGCTCGGCGAGCACCTGGATGCCCGCGTTGCAGGGATTCATGGTCGAGTGGCCGTTCGCTACGCCGACGATCGGCTTTTCGAAATCGGCGTCGCCGAAGCCGACCGCGCGCAGCATCGCGCGGTTGGGCGAGCGCGCCACGCCTTGAGTAATGAGGCGGGAACGGCGGTTGTAAGTTGCCATCGGCGGTCCTCCTGCGGGCCGCGATTGTGCGCCGGCGCCGGGCGGCGTGGCCAATGCCGTTGCGATCCGCCTGTAATACCCTTACGGTATGAATCTGCCGGATTTGCGGCGGCTGCGGTATTTCATGGCGCTCGCTGAGCGCTTGCATTTCGGCCAGGCCGCGCAGGCGCTGCATATCTCGCAGCCGCCGCTCTCCCGCGCCATCCGCTCGCTCGAGGACGAACTCGGCGTCACGCTCTTCGCGCGCACGCGCCGCCGGGTCGAACTGACCACGGCCGGCACACGCCTGCTGGAAGACACGCGGCGCCTGATGTCGCAGCTCGAGCGCACGGTGCAGGAGCTGCGGGCGATGGCGGGCGGCGAGCGCGGCCGCCTGCGGATTGGTTTCGTCTCACTCGCGGACTATGGCGTCCTGCCGGCGCTGCTCCGGTCGTACAAGGCGGCACGTCCGCAGGTACAGCTCGCGCTGCGCGAGATGCTCTCGCCCGAGCAGGCGCTCGCGCTCGCGGCCGGCGATCTCGATTTCGGGCTGCTCCTGCCGCCGGTCGCCGGCGCCGCGCGCCTTGAGCACCTCGTCGTGCAGCGCGAACGCCTCGTCATCGCCCTGCCGGCGAAGCACCGGCTTGCGAAGGCGACGGGCAAGGTTTCGCTGCGCGAGCTTGCGGGCGAGCCTTTCGTTACCATCCCGCGACAGATCGCGCCGCGCCTGTACGATATCGGCACGCAACTGGCCGCACAGGCCGGGATTTCCCTCAACGTCGCCCAGGAAGCGATTCAGATGCAGACCGTGGTGAGCCTCGTCTCGAGCGGCCTCGGCGCCGCAATCGTGCCGGCGTCGGTAGCGAACCTCGGCCGCCGCGGCGTCGTGTACCGCGGCCTGAGCGAGCGCCATCCGCGCCTCGACCTGTGGCTCGCGTGGCCGCGCGGCGCGCTCAGCGGCGCGGGTCGGGACTTCGTGGCGTTCGCCCGGCGATTGGCTCCGTAGATGCTCGTTCATCCGAACATCGATCCGATCGCCTTCTCGATCGGCCCGCTCGCCGTGCGCTGGTACGGCCTTATGTACCTTGCCGGGTTCGCCGCCGCCTGGTGGCTTGGCCTGCAGCGCATCGCGAAAGGCATGGCGCCCATCACCCGCGCGCAATTCGACGACCTGCTGTTCGTCGCCGTGCTCGGCGTGATTCTGGGCGGGCGCCTGGGCTACGTGCTTTTCTACAAGCCGGGTTATTACGCGGCGCATCCGCTCGAGATCTTCGCCGTGTGGCAAGGCGGCATGTCGTTTCACGGCGGGTTCCTCGGCGTCATGGCGGCCACGGCTTTCGCCGCATGGCGCCATCAGGTGGACTACCTTCGACTCACGGACTTCGTTGCGCCGCTCGTACCGCTCGGGCTCGCCGCCGGCCGCATGGGCAACTTCATCAACGGTGAGCTCTGGGGCCGCGTCACCGACCTGCCCTGGGGCATGGTGTTTCGCGGCGCGGGCGACGAGCCGCGCCATCCTTCGCAGCTCTATCAATTCGCGCTCGAAGGCCTGACGCTTTTCGTGATCCTCTGGTGGTTCTCGTCCAAGCCGCGGCCGCGCGGGCAAATCTCCGCGCTCTTTCTCATCGGCTATGGCGTATTGCGCTTCGCCGCCGAGTTCGCGCGCGAGCCCGACGCCTTCCTCGGCTACCTGGCCCTCGGCCTCACCATGGGGCAGTGGCTGTGCGTCCCGATGATCGCGCTCGGCATCGTGCTTCTCGCATGGAGTCGGCGCTAGATCCCCTCTTCGGCGCCGCCTTTCCGGTCTTCGCGCTCGTCGCTTGCGGTGTGCTCGCCGGCCGTTTTCGGCTCATCAATCCTGGCTCGAGCGAGGCGCTGAATCGCTTCGTCTACGCATTCGCGCTTCCGGCAATGCTGTTTATCGCCGTCTATCGTGGATCGATGGAGGAGCTGCTCGGCAGTGGCCACTTCATGCTTGGCGTCGTGCTCGCCACCTTCGCCACCGCACTTACCGCGTACGCGCTCTCCCGCTTGGCGTGGCGCGGAACGCCCGCCGAAAGCGTGCTTCGCGGGCTGAACGCTTCGTTCGCCAATACGGGCTACCTCGGCATCCCCCTCGTGAGCGTCGCCTACGGCGAGCGGGCCGCGCTGCCCGCGGCACTCGCGACGGTCGCCACCAACATCGTTTCATTCGCGGCCGCCATCGTGGCGCTCGAGGTTCTCGCGAAGCCGGGCGGGGGCGGCATCGGCCGGGCACTCGCTGGCGTCGCGCGAAGCCCGCTCATCTGGCCGATCGCGCTCGCCGTGGCGCTCGTCGCGCTCGGCATAAAGGTCCCTTTGCCGGTCGAGCGCTTCGCGTCGCTTCTTGCCGCCGCCGCCGGACCTTGCGCGCTATTCGCGATCGGCCTTTTCGTTTCGCAGCTCTCTATCGCTGCCGGCTTGCGCTCGAGCTGGCCGACGAGCGCCCTGAAGCTCATCGTGCACCCGCTGCTCATGGCCGCGCTCGCTTTTTACGTGCTGCCGATCGACGCTTTCTGGGGCAAGATCGCCGTCGTCTGCGCGAGCCTGCCGCTCGGCGCCACGGCATTCGTGCTGGCGCAGCGCTATCGGCTGCTCGAAGCCGAGACCTCCAGTGGCGCCGTGCTCTCGACCGCGGCCTCAGTCGTCACTGTTTCTCTCGTCATGACGCTTCTCGCCGCGCGCTGAGCGCCGGTTGAGCCCCGCCGGTGCGATGTCAGCCCTTGGCATGGGTCGGGGCGTCGAGCGCGGCTTCCAATACTCGTGCGACGTGCAGCGGCTTGCGGCCCGTGCCGTCCAGGATCTGATGCCGGCAACTCGTGCCATCCGCAACGAGCATAGCGTTGGGCAGCTTGCGAATCGCAGGCAGCAACGTCATCTCCGCCATCTTCATCGACACCTGCGCATGCTCGGCTTCGTAGCCAAAGCTGCCCGCCATGCCGCAGCAGCTCGTTTCTACGGTGCTGGTTTTCAAACCTGGCACCAGGGCGAGCGCTTTTTGCACCGCGCCCATGACGTCGAACGCCTTCTCATGGCAATGTCCGTGCAGGACCACGTCCTCCTTCACTTCGCGAAAAGCGAGCTTGCCGGGGTTTTGCGCAAGCCACTCTGCAAAGTGGAAGGCGTGCTTGGCGATTTTGTCCGCACCGGCGACAAGAACCGGCAGTTCATCGCGTAATGTGTAGAGGCAGGAGGGTTCGAGGCCGATAATCGGCGCGCCGCGCGCCACGGCGGGCTCGAGCGCGCGGACGAGACGCGCGGCCTCGCGCTTGGCGTGATCCACCATGCCGACCGAAAGGTAGGTTCGACCGCAGCAAAGGCCGGCGGGGATCTCCACGCGAGCGCCGGCGGCCTCGAGTACCGCTTTCCCGGCGCGCGCATTCTCCGGTTCGAAGTAGCGGTTGAAGGTGTCGACAAAGAGCACCACATCGCCCTGTGCTGCGCCCACGTCGCGGAAGTAATCGCGCCGCCACCGTGGCAGGGGTCGCTCGGCAAAGCCGATGGCGTGCTTGAACCAGCGCGAGAGCAGGTTCGCCACGGGCGCAAAGCGGGCCGCCGTCGGTGCGTAGCGCGGCAGGAAGGCGATGGCGCGATCGCGGGCGCTGTAGCCATGCTTCGCTTTGTAGTGCGCGAGAAACTCGACTTTCATACGCGCCATGTCGACGCCGGTCGGACATTCTCGCTTGCAGCCCTTGCACGAGACGCACAGGTCGAGCGCGTCCTTCACAGCTTGATCGCCCTCGGCAGCAAGCTGACCTGAGAGCGCAAGGCGAAGCGTGTTCGCCCGTCCGCGCGTGAGATGGATCTCGTCGCGCGTCGCCCGGTAGGACGGACACATGGTGCCAGCGTCGAATTTGCGGCAATGGCCGTTGTTGTTGCACATCTCGACCGCCTTATCGAAGCCGCCCCATTCGCTCCAGTCGAGAACGCTGGGCGGCACCACCGTGCGGTAGCCCGGCTTGTAACGGAAGAGCGAGGCGTCATCCATCTTCGTCGGCTCTACGATCTTGCCCGGGTTCATAAGACCGCGCGGGTCGAGCCATGACTTGATCTCGCCAAGCGCCGCGGTGAGCCGCGGCCCGAAGAAAGGCGCGATCCACTCGGAGCGCACGAGTCCATCTCCGTGTTCGCCGGAATAGGCGCCCTTGTATTCCCTCACCAGCGCGCACGCTTCTTCCGCAATGGCGCGCATTTTCGCGGCGCCATCGCGCCGCATGTCGAGTATCGGCCGTACATGCAGGGTTCCGACCGACGCATGGGCGTACCAAGTGCCGCGCGTGCCGTGCTTCTCGAAGACGCGAGTGAGACGATCGGTGTATTGCGCAAGATGCTCGAGCGGCACGGCGCAATCCTCGATGAAGGACACGGGCTTTCCATCGCCTTTCATCGACATCATGATGTTCAGGCCGGCCTTGCGCACCTCCCAGATGTCGCGCTGCGCCCGCGCGTCCGTCACTTCGACCACGCTGCCGGGTAGGGCGAGATCGGCGATCAGCGTGTTCAACTCTTTCAGCCGTGGCGCTTGATCCTCTTCGCCTGAGAATTCGACGAGCAGGATGGCATCGGGCTCGCCGCGGATGAAGGCATCGACGGTGCTTCGGAATGCCGCGATGTCGCGCGCCAGGCCGATCATCGTTCGATCGACCAGCTCCACCGCGCTCGGGCCGAGCTTGACGATGTGCTGGGTCAGCTCCATGGCCGTGTAGAACTTCCGAAAATGGCAGACGCCGAGGGCGCGCCGCGGCGGGATGCGCGATAGCTTGAGATGCAGCCGCTCGGAATACGCGAGTGTCCCTTCCGAGCCCACCAGCAGGTGTGCCGCGTTAGCGTGCGGCGGGCCGAGGTGATCAAGGTTGTAGCCCGCAACCTTGCGCAGCAGTTTGGGAAAGCGCGCTTCGATTTCCGCCCTTTCGCGCTCGAAGAGCGCTTTCAGCTTGGCGACGAACGCGCGGTAGGTCGGTGGACCGCCCGGCTCATCGAGTGGGCCGAAGCGCCAGCGCGCTCCCTCTACCGTGCACGCCTCGATCGCGAGCACGTTGTGCACCATGTTGCCGTAGGCGATGGAGCGCGAGCCGCAGGAGTTATTGCCCGCCATGCCTCCGAGCGTGGCCTGCGCGCTCGTCGAAACGTCGACCGGAAACCAGAGGCCTTTTGGGCGCAGCGCGGCGTTCAGCGCGTCGAGGACGACGCCGGGCTGCACGACAGCCCGCGCGCCGTCGACCTCGAGAACCCGATTCAAGTACTTGGTATGGTCGATGACGAGCGCCGCGCCGACCGCCTGCCCGCATTGCGAGCTGCCCGCACCGCGCGCCAATATCGGCACGCCGTCCTCTGCGGCGATGGCGATGGCGGCGCGCGCCGCTTCCTCGGTGCGCGGGACGACGATGCCGATCGGCTCGACTTGGTAGATGGAGGCGTCGGTCGAGTAGCGGCCGCGGCTCGCTCGATCGAATAGCACCTCGGCATCGAGCTCCTTGCGCAGCCGCGCCGCGAGCGCGCTCCCGGCATTGGCACCTGCGCGCCTGAACTTGATAGGAATCAAGGGAGCGTTCATCGAGGCCGTAGTTAGAATACCGCAATGCCCCGACGCGCCGGCCGGCACTTCCTGCAGATACCCGGACCCACGAACGTTCCCGACCGCGTGCTGCGCGCCATCGATTTCCCGACGATGGACCACCGTGGACCGGAGTTCGCCGAGCTCGGGAAATTTGTGCTCGCGGGCATGAAGCGCGTCTTCAAGACGACGCAGAGCGAGGTGGTGATCTATCCGGCCTCCGGCACGGGAGCTTGGGAGGCCGCGCTCGTCAACACGCTCTCGCCTGGGGACCGGGTGCTGATGTACGAGACCGGCCACTTCGCCACGCTGTGGAACTCGATGGCCGCAAAGCTTGGGCTCGATGTGCAGTTCATCGCCGGCGACTGGCGTCATGGCGCCGACCCGGAAGCGATCGAGAAAGAATTGCGCGCGGACGCCGCGAAGCGCATCAAAGCGGTGTGCCTGGTTCACAACGAAACCTCGACCGGCGTCACCTCCCGGGTCGCCGACGTGCGGCGCGCGATCGATGCCGCCGCCCATCCGGCGCTCTTCATGGTCGATACGATCTCCTCGCTCGCCTCGATGGACTATCGCCACGACGAGTGCGCCGTAGATGTGACGGTCGCGGGTTCGCAGAAGGGCCTGATGCTGCCGCCCGGACTCTCCTTCAACTGCATCTCGCGCAAAGCGCTCGCCGCTTCGAAATCGGCGCGCCTCCCGCGCAGCTACTGGTCTTGGGACGAGATGCTGGCGAACGGCAAGAGCGGCTACTTCCCCTACACACCGGCGACCAACCTGCTCTATGGACTCGCCGAGGCGCTGAAGATGCTGCTGGACGAGGAGGGCCTCGATGCCGTCTTCGCGCGCCATCAGCGCCATGCCGAAGCGACCCGGCGCGCGGTGCGTGCCTGGGGTCTGGAAGTCTACGCGCTCGATGCGCGCGAATTTTCCGCCTCGCTCACCGGCGTGCTGATGCCCGCCGGGCATGATGCCGACCGCGTGCGCAAGGTGATCCTTGAGGCGTTCGATCTTTCGCTCGGCACCGGGCTCACCAAGCTCGGCGGCAAGATGTTCCGCATCGGACACTTGGGCGACTTCAACGATCTGATGCTGATGGGAACGCTCGCCGGCGTCGAGATGGGACTTGTGCTCGGGGGCGTGCCGGTGAAAAAGGAAGGCGTGCAGGCAGCGATGACGTATCTCGCCGAATGCCAGGCGAGACCGGCGCGCGCCGCCGCCTAGGTTTATAACGAGGAGGAGGAGATATGACTTTGCGACTTACCTTCGTCGCGGCATTCGCCGCGCTGCTGACCGTCAATGCATACGCGCAGACGGAACTGAAGCTCGGCCATGTCGGCGAGCCGGGATCGCTGATCGGCGCGGCGGCCGACGAGTTCGCGAAGCGCGCGAACGCCAAGCTCGCCGGCAAGTACAAGATCATCACCTACGGCTCGAGCCAGCTCGGCGGCGACAAGGAGCTGCTGCAAAAACTCAAGCTCGGCACCGTCGATTTCGCCGAGCCCTCGACGGTGATGTCCTCCGAGGCGGACATCTTCGGCGTCTTCGAGATGCCCTACCTCGTCAAGGACCGCGACCACATGAAGCGCATCGAGAAGGACCTCTTCTGGTCGAAGATGGAGCCGGCGGTGGAGAAGAAGGGCCTGAAGCTCCTCGCCATCTGGGAGAACGGCTTTCGCCACATCACCAACAGCAAGCACCCGATCGTCACGCCAAAAGACCTGCAGGGGATCAAGTTGCGCGTTCCCGAGGGCAAGTGGCGCGTGAAAATGTTCCAAGCCTACGGCGCCAACCCCTCGCCGATGAAATTCTCCGAAGTTTTCACCGCGCTGCAGACCGGCGTGATGGACGGCCAGGAGAACCCATTTGCGCAGATCGCCAGCGCCAAGTTCTATGAGGTGCAGAAGTACCTGTCGCTCACCGGCCACGTCTATTCGCCGGCGTACCTGGCGGTGGGGCTGAAGAAATGGAACAGCTTCCCGGCGGACGTGCGCAAGACGCTCGACGCGACGGCGAAGGAGGTGCAGGCCTGGGTCTATGAGAAGGCGGCCAAGGACGACGAGGTGTTGCTCGAGAAGATGAAGGCGAGTGGCAGCATCCAGGTCAACCAGGCCAACAAGGACGCGTTCATCGCGGCGTCGAAGCCAGTGTATGCGGAGTTCGCCAAGGAAGTCCCCGGCGCCAAGGAAATCATCGACCGCGCCATCGCGCTCGGCAAGAAGTAGGCGCGCCGATGCTCGAGCAGCTGCGCAGGCGCTACGAGCGCCTGCTGGAGTGGATCGTCATCGCGCTGATGGCGGTCCTCGCCATCGAGGTGACGCTCGGCATCGTCTACCGCACGATCGGCGCATCGCTCTCGTGGTACGACGAGGTGGCCTCGATCCTCCTCGCCTGGCTGACGTTCTACGGCTCGGCGCTCGCCGCGGTGAAGCGCGCGCACATCGGCTGCCCGGAAGTCGTGGCCTTTCTGTCGCCGCGCTTGCGCGTCGCCACGCGCGCGCTCGCCTCGGCGCTGGTCATCGTCTTCTTTGCGCTGCTCGGCTGGATGGGCTACGTCATCCTCGAGGTGCTCGCCACCGACCATCTCATCAGCCTGCCCGAAGTCGAGGTCGCCTGGGTGCAATCGGTGATTCCGATCAGCGCCGTGCTGATCATCGTCGCCGAGCTGCTGTCGCTGCCGCTCGCCTTGCAGCTGGCGCGCACGGGACATGCGGCGCAAACCGGCGAGGCGTCGCACTGATGGCGATCCTCCTCCTTTTTGCCTGCGTTCTCGCGCTCGTCATCATCGACGTGCCGATCGCCGTCTCGCTCGGCCTGGTGGCGCTCGCCGCCATGCTGGTGACCCAGGGCACGGATTCGCTGCCGAACCTGCCGGTGGTGCTCTACAACGGCGCGACCAACTTCCCGCTGATCGCCATTCCGCTCTTCATCCTCGCCGGCGCGATCATGAACGCCTCGGGCATCTCGCAGCGGCTGATCGCGTTCGCGAGCGCCATCCTCGGCTTCATCCGCGGCGGGCTGGCGATGGTCTCGATCGGCACGTCGCTCTTCTTCGCCGAGATCTCCGGCTCGGCCGTCGCCGACGTTTCGGCGCTCGGCTCGATCCTGATCCCGGCGATGAAGGCCAAGGGCTATCCGAGCCCGCTCGCTGCGGCAATCATGTCGTCGGCCGCTACGCTGGCCGTCATCATCCCGCCGTCGATTCCAATGATTCTGTACGCGGTCATGGCCGAGACCTCGGTCGTGCGGCTGTTCGTCGCCGGCATCGTGCCCGGAATCCTCGGCGGGCTCGGTCTCATGGCCATGGCCTACTGGTTCGCGCGGCGCTACAACCTGCCGGTCGAGGAAAAGCTGCAATGGACGCGCGTCAAGCAGACTTTCCGCGAGGCGTTCTGGGCGTTCACGCTGCCGATGATCATCCTCGGCGCGATCTTCGGCGGCGTTGTCACCGCCACCGAAGGCGCGGCGATGGCGGTGCTCGCGGCGCTATTCATCGGGCTCGTGGTCTATCGCGAGCTCGACATGCGGCAGCTCAAGCAGGCCATGATCGACGGCGGCGTGCAGACTGCCGTGGTGATGCTTCTCGTCGCGACCTCGGCGCTGCTCGGCACCTACCTCAGCGAAGTGCAGGCGCCGCAAAAGCTGGCGCAGTCCGTTGCCGATCTCACGACCAACAAGTGGCTGGTACTCGCGCTGCTGAACGTCCTTTTCCTGATCCTCGGCATGTTCCTGCACTCGGCCGCGGCGATCATTCTCGTCGTGCCGGTGGTCATGCCGCTGGTGCGCTCGGTGGGCATCGATCCAGTGCACTTCGGCCTAATCGTCACGGTCAATCTCGGCATCGGCCAGCAGACGCCACCGGTGGCGAGTGTGCTGATGGTGGCCTGCTCGATCTCGAAGTCCAGCGTCTGGGAAGTGACGCGAGTAAACGTCTGGTTCATCGGCGTGCTCCTGGCCGTGCTGCTGTTGGTGACCTACATCCCGGTCACGGGACTGGGCCTGGTGCGGCTCTTCTACGGCTAGCTACTTCGTGCGGATCGTGCCCATCATGTGATCCGGCAGCCAGGTCGCGA
>JBHELS010000310.1:0-6620 GCA_046263015.1 Burkholderiales bacterium
GAGCGACGCGAAATCGAGCGCGAACTTGGCGAGCGTGCCGACGGGGAAATTTTCGACCAGCACGTCGGCCTTCTCGGCGAGCGCGCGCACGAGCTTGCGGCCGTCCTCCGAGCGCAAATTGACGGTGATCGATTCCTTGGAGCGGTTGCAGACGAAGTAATACGCGCTATCGCGCGCGAGCTGCGGCTCGAAGCTGCGTGTTTCGTCGCCGGTGCCGGGCTGCTCGACCTTGATGACACGGGCGCCGAGCTCGGCGAGGATCATGGTGGCGAACGGACACGCGAGCACGCGCGAGAGGTCGAGGATCGTCAATCCCGCGAGCGGCTTCATTTGCCGCCTGGCTTTTCGAGGTTGCGCATGCGCTTATTGACGTCGCGGCCGCGGGCGAGCCCGCGCTCGAGCGGCAAATCGACGACCTCATGGAAGAGGCGCTACGTCTGCGCCATGGCGGGCCGGCTGACCGCCGCAATGTGCTCGGCGAGCGCAAGCGCCTCGCTCATCAGCTTCGCCGCGGGCACGACGCGATTCACCATGCCGAGCGCGAGCGCGCGTTTCGCATCGATCGGCTCGCCGAGCGCGACGAGCTCGAAGGCCGCCTTGCGTCCCACCTGGCGCACGAGATTCGCCATGACGATCGCGGCCACGATGCCGTGCTTCGTTTCCGGGTAGCCGAGCTTCGCGCTTTGCGCCATCACCGCAAGGTCGCCTGCGATCGCGAGCCCGGCGCCGCCGCCCATCGCGGCGCCATTGATGGCGGTGATCACCGGCGTCACGAGCTTCGAGAACGCGAGATGAAGCTGCATCGTCAGCTCGGCGCGCGTCTCCGCCGCTTTCGGGTCGCGAAGCCCCTTGAACTCGGAGAGATCCGCGCCGGCGCAGAAGCCCGGTCCCGCCCCCGTGAGCACGACGCAGCGCACGCCGTCGGCGTCATCGGCGCCGCGCAGCGCCTCGAGCAGTGCGCGCGAGAGCGCCGTGTCGAGCGCGTTGCGTTTCTCCGGCCGATTGAGCGTGAGGATACGCACGGCGCCGCGATCTTCGGTCAGCAGGTTGCTCATAGAAAAATGGTGACAGTCACCATTTAAAGGGAAGCGAGGCGCCGGCGCGCCTCGTCGAACTCAGCGACGAGGCGGCGAAAGAGCTCGCCCGCCGGAACGATATCGTGGACGAGGCCCGCGCTCTGCCCGGCTTCCACCTTGCCCCATTCCACATCGCCGCGGAGCGCCGCCTGCTTGAGCGAATATTCGCCAAAAAGCGCATCGAGCTCGGCGCGGCTCGCGCCGGCGCGCTCCGCCGCGTCGTATTTGGCGCTGAACGCATTCTTTAGCTGCCGAATGGGATGCGCGCCGCGCCCCACGAGTGCGGTGTCCTCGACCTCGGCATTGAGAACGGCGCGCTTGTAGTCGTCATGCACGCTCGCCTCCGGCGTCGCAATGAACCGCGTGCCGAGCTGCACGGCGTCCGCACCGAGCGCGAGCATCGCCGCGATGCCATGACCGTCGGCAATGCCGCCGCTCGCCACCACCGGCAGCTTCGTCACCTGCAACACGCGCCGCACGAGAACCAGCGTTCCCACTTCGGACGGCGGCGGATGCCCGCCCGCCTCGGCGCCGTCGACTACGAGCGCATCGACGCCCGCCGCCTCCGCCTTGCGCGCATGCTCCACCGAGGCGACGACATGCAGCCATTTCGTGCCAATCGCCCGAAAGCGCGCGAGATGCTCGCGCGGCCCGCCCTGCGAGGCCACCATGACCGGGATGCGGGCATCCTGCGCGATGGCGAGCATTTCCGTCGCCTTTGGGTTATTGAGCGGAATGTTGACGCCGTACGGCTTCGTCGTGCCGGCGGCGATCTCGGCGAGGATGCGCCGGAAATCGTCCACGCGTAGCGGGCCTGCCGCGAGCACGCCGAGCCCCCCCGCGTTCGATACGGCGACGACGAGCGCCGAGTTAGACGACGCCCAGCTCATCGCCGCCTGGAAGATCGGGTATTCGACGCCGAGGAGCTCGGTGATGCGCGTTTTCATCGCGCCCTCTTCTCGCTCTGGATCAGCGCCCCGGCTTCGGTCGCGATCTTCGCGAGCGCCTGCTCGAGGAGTTTCGCTTCGCGAGAGGAGAGGCAGTTACGCACCACCCGATCGCGCTCCGCTGCGGCGCGAATCAACCCGGTGTAGGTGCGTCGCCCGGCGCCCGTCAGGGTGAGACGCACGCCGCGACCATCGCCCGGATGCGCCTCGCGGCGCACCAGGCGCCGCCTCGCGAGGCCGGTGACGACGCGGCTCAGCTGCCCCTTGTCGACACCGGCCGCCTTGGCAAGCTGCACGAGCGACCTCGGCTCGTCCGTCGCACCGAGAAGCGCGAGTGCGCGCCACTCGAGCAGGCTGACGCCGAACTCGCGCCGATAGCGCAGCTCGGCGCCGCGCGAGAGCAGATTGGCCACGCGGTGCAGCTTGTACGAGAGCAGATCGTGTATTTCAGTCATCGAAGAACGGCGTCTCCCCTTCGCCGCGCAGGCGGATGTCGAAGCGATAGGCGCCGCCTTCGCGCTTCGCCACCAAAAGCGGCCGGCGCGCGGCCGGCACGGCGTCGAGCACCGGGTCTTTGCCGAGCTCGAAGAACATCGTGGTCTGGAGCTGGCGCATGAGGCCCGAGTAAAGAAGGAGGAAATTGATGTGCGGCAGGCGATTCTCGTAAGCGCCGGGTTTGATGGTGCGAAGGCGATAGATGCCGCTCGCGTCGGTCGCGGTGCGGCCCCAGCCGAAAAAATCCGCAGCATCGTAGCGACCGCCGCTGTCGGCCTGCCAGATCTCGAGCACCAGGTTGTCGAGCGGCCGGCCGTCGAGCTGCCTCACCCGCCCGGTCACTTCAATCACCTCGCCCGGCGCGCGCCTGCCTTCGACCATGGTGAGATCGTCGCCGCCTTGGGCGAACTCGCGCGGGAAGAACGGCCCGAGCGTCATCTCGCCGGTGGGTATCAACCTCATGGCAGCGCAGGAGTGCCGGTGCCGCCGCGCACCACAATCTGGTACTCGTAGATCAGCGCGTTTGCGGGGCCCCGATTCGTCGGTGCAAGGCGCGCGATGCAGCGGCCGCGCGCCGCTGGATCGCGAATCGCGTTCAGGATGTAATCGCTCTCGTTGAGTGGCTCGCCGGGAAAAAACATCTGGGTGACGAGTCGCGAGAGCCACACGCGTCCCCATACAGAAAAGTGAATATGCGGCGGCCGCCACCAGCCACCGGTATCGGGGACGGGATAGGCGCCGGGCTTGATGGTGCGCAGCTCGACGAGCCCGCTTTCGCCGGCGACCAAGCGCGCGGCGCCGTAGAAGTTGGGGTCGGCCGGCGCGTCGTTCGTGTCGTTGGGGTGGATGTACTTGCCGGCGGCGTTGCAGTGCCAAATCTCTACCACGGCGCCCGCGACCGGAGCGCCGTCCTCGTCCACCACGCGGGCGCGCAGGTGGATGAGCTGGCCGAGGGCGCGCTTGCCACCGTGACCGGCGAGATCGGCGCGCATTGGCGCGAGTCGCCGCGAGAGCTCCTCTGGCCCGGTGAGCTCCGAGCGCGTCTGGGGCCGGCGCACGAGCGCGGCGGCCGGCCAGCGCTGCGCGGTCTGCGCGTAGCCCGCGACGACACCGTCGGATTGCGTGGCCGGATCGCGCGGCTTGAGCATCGTTGACACCGTAAACGACATCGTTGATAGTGTCAACGATGGATGCGGTGACGCTGTGCGAGTGTTTCGCGCGCGACGGGCTGCAGCACGAATCGGCGTTCGTGCCGACGGCGCTCAAGCGCGAGCTCGTCGAGCGCTTCGCGGCGCTCGGTTTCCCGCGCGTCGAGGCGACCTCCTACTCCAATCCGACGGTGGTGCCGCAGTTCGCCGACGCGAGCGAGCTCCTCAAGACGCTCGAGCGCCGGCCAGGCGTCCATTACAAGGCAACCTGCGCAAATCTGCGCGCGGTCGAGCGCGCGCTCGCCGACCTCGACGCCGGCTATGGCGCCACGGAAATCAGCCTGCTTGTGTCCGCTACCGAATCGCACTCGCAGCGAAACCTCAACCGCTCGCGCGCCGAGCAGTGGCGAAACATCGAGGAAATGACGCTCGCCGCCAAGGGGCGCTTTCGCCTGATCGGCACGCTCTCCGTCGCCTTCGGCTGCCCATTCGAGGGGCGCGTCGACCCCGGGAGCGTCGCCGAAGACGCGCAGCGCTTTCATGCCCTTGGCGTCGTGCATGTGGCGCTCGGCGATACGATCGGCACCGCGACGCCCGCGGCGGTAAAGTCGCTTTTCGGCCGGGTGAAGGGCGGCACACCGATTGCGCATTTCCATGACACGCGCGGAACCGGTCTCGTCAATTATGTCGCCGCGTACGAAGCGGGGGTTCGCTGGTTCGACAGCGCCTTCGGTGGCGTCGGCGGACATCCGGCGAAGGTTAAGTATGGCGAAGGGCACACCGGCAACGTGGCCACCGAGGACCTCGTCAATCTTTTCGAGTCGATGGGCATCGCGACCGGCATCGATGTCGACCGGCTCGTCGCGAGCGCCGAGCTCTGCGAGCGGGCCCTCGGCCGCGAGCTCCAGGGGCGGGTGACGCGCAGCGGCATCAATCCGCTCCTCGCGAAGCGGTGAAGCAGCATCATGTGCACGTGCATTCCATACGCATCGCCACGGGCGAGGAGGCGCTCGTCGCCCGCGTGCTCGCGTCCGACGGGCGCGTGGGCTACGGCTTCAGCTTTCGGCTCGATGCGACCGAGGCGCGTCACATGGCGGAATGGTCCGTGGGTGTGCGCGCCGAGCGGCCCGCGTACGAGAGCCAGCTCGATCATCCCTGGGAGCGCGCCTGGCTGTCGGATGAAGAGATCGACTGGAATTGCGAGGCCGCGTTTGCGAAGATTCGCTGGATAGGAGGCTGATATGGCAAAGACGATCGAATACCCGCGCCCCGACGGCAAGACGGTGAACGGCTACCTCGCCGAGCCGGCAACCGGAAATAAAGCACCCGGGATGGTGGTGATCCAGGAATGGTGGGGCCTCAACGACCAGATCCGCGGTGTGGCGGACAAGCTCGCCAAGGCAGGCTACCGCGCGCTCGTGCCGGATCTCTATCGCGGCAAGATGGCGCTCGAAGCAAACGAGGCGAAGCATCTCATGGAAGGCCTGAATTTCGGCGATGCCGCCGGACAGGACATCCGCGGCGCCGTGCAATACCTGAAGAGCACGGGCAGCGCCAAAGTCGGCGTCACTGGCTTTTGCATGGGCGGCGCCCTCACCGTGCTCTCGGCGGTGAACGTGCCCGAGATGGACGCGGGCGTCATCTGGTATGGCTACCCGCCGCTCCAGTACGTCGATGCGAAGAAGGTCAAGGCGCCTCTCCTTGGCCATTGGGCGACGCAGGACCAGGCGTTCGCGATCAGCGGCGTGGACGAGCTCGAGAAGAAGCTACGCGAGGCGAACGTGAAATTCGAGTTTCATCGCTACAACGCGAAGCACGCGTTCGCTAATGAGACCGCGGACCAGAAGAAGCTCGACATGCTGAAGTACGACGCGAAAGCCGCCGAGACGGCCTGGCAGCGCACGATGGCATTTCTCGGAAAGAACCTGAAATAGCTCGGCACGGCGGCGAAAAGAAAAACGGACTACTGCTTGGGAATCTTGGCGCGCTCGACGACTGCCGTCCACCGCTTGGTCTCGGAGGCGTAGAAGTCGGCGAGCTCCTTCGGCGTGCTCGAGCGGCCTTCCACGCCGAGATCGGCGAAGCGCTTCTGAACGTCGGGCTCGGCCAGCGCCTTCACCAACGCAGCATGGATCTTGTCGATCACTGGCTGGGGCGTCTTCGCCGGGGCAGCGAGCGCGTTCCACGACGCCACGTCGTAGCCCTTTACGCCCGCCTCCATCGCGGTCGGCACGTCGGGCAGGCCGGGGAAGCGTTTACCGGCGGTAACGGCGAGCGCGCGGAGCTGCCCAGACTTGATCGCGGAGATGAGGGGCGCGATGAAATCGACGGCGAGATCAGTGGCGCCCTGGCGCGTGGAGAGGATCACCTCGCCGGTCGTTTTGTGCGGCACCACCAGCGCGTCGATGCCGGCCATCGAGCGGAACAGCTCGCCCGCGAGGTGCTGCGTGCCGCCGGGGGTGATGGTGGCGATGTTCATCTTGCCGGGATTCGCCTTCGCGTAGGAAAGCGCGTCCTGCAGCGTCTTCAGCTTGCCGTCGCTCCGCGTGACGATCACCATGCTGAAGTAGCCCACGGTGGAGATCATCGCGAAGTCGGTCTCCGGGTCGTAGGGCAGCTTGTTGAAAAGCGCCTTGCTGACCGCGTTGCCGTTGGTGAGGAGCAGGATGGTGTAGCCGTCCGGCGCGGCGTGCGCGACTGTCTCCGACGCCCGGATGCCGCCCGCGCCCGGCATGTTGTCAACGATCAGTTGCTGGCCGAGCGTTTCGCTCATCTTCGGCGTGATTGTGCGCGTGGTGATGTCGGCGACGCCGCCCGGGCCGAACGGCAAGACGATGCGCACCGGCTTCGTGGGATACGCCTGCGCCAACGCCAGCGTCGGCGCAAGCGCAAGCGCTGCCAGCAGTTTTCTCATAGCGACATTCCTCCTAGTGTCAGCGCCGATGATAATCTGC
>JBHELS010000311.1:0-5225 GCA_046263015.1 Burkholderiales bacterium
TGCACGCCGCGCGGCCGGCACATCGTGCGGGCGAAAATCGGCGCAGGGCAGCCGGCGGGCACGGTGTTCGTCCGCCGGCGGCCGACGGGCGAAGTTTGGACGCCGGAACTGCACGCCAAGTATCCCGGACGCGATTGGATCCTGACGCGAATCCTCTGGCTCTCGGGCTGCGAAGTGGGCAAGAACCGCCTCGGGGACGTCGACACCATGCGCCGCTACATCTACATCCACGGCTCGCCGGATTCGGCCGAGATGGGCAAGCCCGGCTCGATCGGCTGCATCCGCATGAGGAACGCGGAGATCGCCGAGCTCTTCGAGCTGGTCGCGCCTTACACGCCGGTGGAGATCACGCAGTGACGAGCCGGCGAATGGCTTCCGCCTCGGCCGGCACGATGCCCTTCTCGCAGATGATGCCGGTGATGAGCTCCGCGGGCGTGACGTCGAACGCCGGATTTCGCACCTGCACGCCTTTCGGCGCCCAGCGCACTTCGCGGTAACCCAGCACCTCGTCGGCGGGCCGCTCCTCGATCGGGATGTGCGAGCCGTCCGGAATCGTCGCATCGAAGCTCGAGATCGGCGCCGCGACGTAAAACGGAATGCCGTGGCGCTTTGCCATGACCGCGAGGGCATACGTGCCGATCTTGTTTGCGACATCCCCGTTGGCGGCGATGCGATCGGCGCCGACGATCACGATATCGACCTCGCCGCGGCTCATCAGATGCCCCGCCGTGCTGTCGGTGATAAGCGTGCAGGGAATCCCTTCCTGCAGGCATTCCCACGCGGTGAGGCGCGCGCCCTGGAGATAGGGGCGCGTCTCGCAAGCGATGACGGAAATCTTCTTGTCTTTGGCGGAGCGCACGACGCCGAGCGCCGTGCCGTGCCCTGCGGTGGCGAGCGCGCCGGTATTGCAATGGGTCATGACGCGTGCGTGCTCGGGAATAAGCGCGGCGCCGCGCTCGCCGAGGGCTCGATTTGCCGCCAGGTCTTCCTCGTAGATGGCGCGCGCTCCGGCTTCGAGATCGCGCGCCTGCTTCATGCGGCTGAGCGCCCAGAAAAGATTCACCGCCGTCGGGCGGCTGGCACCTAGAACTTGGTACGCTTTAGCCGAGCCCTTGCCGAGCACGATGCCGAACGCCGCCGCGACACCGATCGCGGGCGCGCCACGCACAACCATGTCGCGGATCGCCCTCGCGACCTGCTCTGCCGTGCGGCAGACGACGTAGACCTTCTTGTCGGGAAGGAGCCGCTGATCGAGTAGCTCGAGCCGATCGCCTTTCCAGCGTATGGGTTGCACCGCCGACCCCTTGTTAAGGGGGTCGCGAGCCGCAGGATAGCGGGCGGTTCTGCCTTTCTTCTTTTTCAAACTACGCGTTCGTTGCCCCCATCAACCGGGACCTGCGCCGCCGTCGTCTTAGCGAAAAGTGGACCGCACATCTCAGCAGCCAGCTCCGCGACGTCCTTGGACGAAACCTCGGTACGCAGAAGATTGTTTTTCTTGTATTGCTCGATCGTCAGCCCATACGCCTTAGCGCGCGAGGCAAGGATTTCTTCGGTCCAGAGCGCCGTGTCGAACACCTGATTCGGATGGAGCGAGTTGATGCGGATGCCGTCCTTCGCCCACTCCAGCGCGGCGACCCGCGCGAGCTGATTGAGCGCCGCCTTCGATGCGGAATAAGCGGCGGCGCCCGGTCCAGGGGCCGGGACGTTCTTCGAGCCGATGACGACGACGCGTCCGCCACGCGGCGCGAGCTTGAGGAGCGGGTGGCATGCCTGCATGACGAGCAGGTTCGCCTCGACGTTGACCGTCATGGCGCTCCGCCAGCTCTCGGCTGGGATGCTCGCGATCGGCTGCGACGAAGGGAAGATACCGGCGTTCAGCACCAGCATGTCGCTACCGCCGTAACGCTTCACCGCAGCATCGAGCGCGGCGTCGATCGCCTTTGCATCGGTGAGATCGCACACCACGCCGAGGACGTCGGCGCGATGCCACAGCGTCGCAATAGAGGGGTTACGGTCGAGAGCGACGACCGCGGCGCCGCGCTTGAAAAACGACTCGGCGCAGGCTTTGCCAATGCCAGAGGCGGCGCCCGTGACGACAACCACCTCGCCGGTGAAAGCGGGCGGCGTGCCGCTTTTCTTTAGCTTCGCCTGTTCGAGGTCCCAGTACTCGATGTCGAAGGTATGGCGCGCATCGAGCGCTCGCCAGCCGCCGAGCGCTTCCGCGCGCAGGATGACATCGATCGTGTGCTCGTAGAGCTCTTCGACGATCGCCGTGTCCTTTGCCGTGCGACCGAGCGCCGCGAAGCCGAGCGACGCATCGAGGACCATGCGCGGCGCGGCATCGAGTATGGTTTTCTTTTCCTTCGCCTGAGTCGCGTGGCGCTCGAAGTACTCGCGGTATGTCCGCGCATAGCCGGCGACATCGCGGCCGAGCATCGGGAACGGCTTGGTGCGAATCACGTGGTCCGGGGTCGCCGGTCCCTGCTGCGACAGCTGCACGATGTCCGCGTGTTGTGCGAAGCCCACGAATTTGGGGCTGTCGTTCACGCGCGTAAGGAGCGGCACCCCGGCCTTGTCTGAGACGGCTTGGCGTAGTGCCGCGATTTCCTCGCGCTTCGGCACTGCCGGCCTCGCTGCCGGCGAAGACACGTGCCATGCTCCTTTGCGTTGCAAATACTCCTCCGCCATGGAGACGAGCTCGATCATGCGCTCGTAGGATTCGCGGGCATCCTTGCCGAACGAAAAGATGCCGTGCGACAGAAGCACCATGCCGATGGTGCTCCTGCCCGCCTGCCGCGGGAATTCGCGCGCGCAGTACGCGGCGAGATCGAAGCCCGCCATGATGTACGGAATGACGACGACGCGCTCGCCGTAGATCTCGCGCACGCGCTTCTCGCCCTCCGGCGCGTTCGAGACGGAAAGCACGGCATCGGCATGCGTATGGTCAACGTAGGTGTGTGGCAAAATCGCGTGCAGGATCGTTTCCACCGACGGTGATGGCGCGCCGGCGCGCAACGTGTGCGTGTTGAGCTCGTTCACCATCTGCGGATCGCTGAGCGATGGCAGCCCGGCGAGCCGGCGAACATAACCGAGCGCAACGGGCGTGAAGCCCGGCGCCTCGATCGTCTCGAGATCCCAGCCGCTGCCCTTCACGTAGAGGATGTCTTCGTCTTCGCCAAACAGGTTTTTTTCGCGCAGCTTGACGGAGGTGTTGCCGCCACCGTGAAGGACGAGCGACTTATCGCGGCCGAGTAGCCGCGACGTATAGACGCGCGGCCCGAGCGGGCCGGAAAACTGCGCGGCCTCGTCGTCTCGCCACAGGCTTTTCATGCGCTGATTATACTTTTCGCGCGATGTTCGAAGTCCGATTGCTCGACTGGGATGCGGCGCAAGCCGAAGCGAAGCGCATTCGCTTCATAGTGTTCGTCGAAGAGCAGGGCGTGCCCGCCGAGCTCGAGATGGACGAGCACGACTCGCGCTGCGTGCATGCGCTCGCCTACGCGGAGGAGCGCGCTATTGCCACGGGCCGGCTCCTTCCGGATGGACATATCGGCCGCATGGCCGTGCTGAAAGACTGGCGCGCTCGCGGGGCGGGACGTGCCATCCTCAGGCGGCTGATCGAGGCGGCGCGCAAGCGCGGCGATCGCGAGGTGCTGCTATCGGCGCAGGTGCACGCGCTCGAGTTCTATCGCGCCGAGGGTTTTGAGGCGCATGGGGGCGTGTACGAAGAAGCCGGTATCCGCCACCAGGCGATGCGTCTAGGCCTGCGGTGAGAACTGGAAGTGAACGGTCTCGCCATCGCTGCCATCCGGCGCGAAGCTGCGCTCCGCATAGCGGACGTCGGTGCCCGACTGGAGTAGGACGGTAGAGCAGCGCGTGCCGTAGTCAGGATTCACGATCTTCGCGCTCGCGAGGACGTTAAAAAGCGGCTCGACAGCGGCGGGGGTGTCGGCAACACGGCGCTTCACGCCTTGCACGTCGTCCGAATCGAGGAGCAGGTTGCCAAGCGCGTAGTGTCCGGGGCCGAGCCGCCGGGGGGCGCCGTCGCGGTTCGACATCCACCACAGCTCTTCGCGGTCGCAGGCGAGCAGGTTGAAGCCGCTGTAGCTCGATTTTTCAATCGAATCTGCATACCGGGCAGCCGAGAGGGATCCCTGGAGAAAACCCGTGACCAGCTCGCCGCGCGAGTGCCGCGCGGAAGGCTCGGTGCCGCCGCGATAGTTGGTGACGGCGGCGAAGCGGCCGCCGCGGCTGACGCCCATCCACGTGCCCATGGCCTGCAGGTCGCGGCCCGCCAGGATATCGGGCAGGTCTTGCCAGAAAGCGGCCGGCGCCGCGGGCCGGCCGTGGAACTCGTCGCGGTTGGCGGCCACGATGAGCGGAAAGCGCGCATGCGCCTTCCAGCCGATGACGATCAAGCAGATACGAAGCGCTCCACGCGTCTTTCGAGCCCCAATGGCGCCGCCTCACGCTCCATTACGGCTTCGAAGTCCGCTGCGTCCTGGATGCCTTCATAGACTTCCATGTAGGTCGAAGGATCATCCCTGCGGCGCATCCAGCGGCCGCGCACGCCGCACTGGCGCTCGATCACCGCGAACATCCGCTCGACCTGCGCGCGCAGCTCCAGCGCACGCTTCGGATCGAGCTTGTAATAGACGTAGTAGTTCAGATAGGCATCACCGCGAGGAGCTCGGTGGCCCCGTCGCCGGGCGCGGCGTCGACCACCGTGCCGCCGTTGAAGTCCTGGCCGGGCGCGAGCGCGGTGCCGGCCGGCGCCGTGGCGTGCACCATGCGCCGCTTGACCTGGCCGCGATACTGCGCGCGCGCCACGATCTCCTGGCCGGGATAGCAGCCCTTCTGGAAATCCACGGCGCCGAGCTTCTCGTAGTTCACCATCTGCGGCACGAACTGGTCCTGCGTCGCCGCGGTGATGAGCGGGTGGCCCGCGCGGATCTCCTGTAGCGTCCAGGTGGCCTCGTCCGCGTGGGCCGTTTCCACGTCTTTTGATAATTGCAGAAAACGACGCTCGCCGACGCGCACCGTGGCGTGGCCGTCCTTCCACGCGACATCGGGCCCTGAAAAATCCGCGTCCCAGACGCCGTACTGCTGCCATGCGTCGCTTTCGTCGGCAACCTTTACCTTCGAGCGCAGCACGAACATCGCCAGGCGCTTCGCCACCGGCATGGCGAGGTCGCGCGAGAGCTGCAGCAGGTAGCCGCCGGGAG
>JBHELS010000312.1:0-5170 GCA_046263015.1 Burkholderiales bacterium
TTGAAGCCGGCCAATATCCTCTTTCGCGCCGATGGCCGGCCGGTGATCGTCGATTTCGGCCTCGCCAAGGACCTCTCTTTCGACTCGACGCTTACCGGGCAGCAGCGCCTGCTCGCCACACCGCGCTATATGTCGCCCGAGCAGTGCATGGGCCGTTTGGTCGACGCGCGCTCGGACATCTACAGCCTTGGCGCCATCCTTTGGGAAATGCTCACCCGCACCCGCATCTATGACAGCGCGGGACCGGCGGATCTCATGCGCATGCACGTGACGGCGCCGGTGCCGAAGCTGCCGGAGGCGCTGGCGATGCATCAGCCGCTCCTCGCGCGCATGCTTGCCAAGGACCCGGCCGAGCGCTTTCAGAGCGCGGCCGAGCTTTGCGCGACAATCACGCTGTGAGCGAACGGCAATACCTGGATCTCGTCGCCGAAGTCCTCGAGCACGGCGCGCGCAAGTCCGACCGCACCGGCACGGGCACGCTATCGGTGTTCGGCCGGCAGCTTCGCTTCGGGCTCGCGCAGAGCTTCCCGCTTCTGACGACCAAGAAGCTGCACCTGAAATCGATCATCTATGAGCTCCTGTGGTTTCTGCGCGGCGATACCAACGTGCGCTGGCTCCAGGAGCGCGGCGTCACCATCTGGGACGAGTGGGCCGACGAGAAGGGCAACCTCGGCCCGGTGTACGGCTATCAATGGCGCCACTGGCGAACGCCGGAAGGCCGCGAGATCGACCAGATTCAGAAGCTGATCGAGAACCTGCGCAGCCGTCCCGATTCGCGCCGGCATCTCGTCAGTGCCTGGAACCCGGCCGACGTCGACAAGATGGCGCTGCCGCCCTGCCACGCGCTTTTCCAGTTCTATGTCGCCGATCGGCGCATCTCCTGCCAGCTCTACCAGCGAAGCGCGGATCTCTTCCTCGGCGTGCCGTTCAACATTGCTTCCTATTCATTGCTGACCTTGATGGTGGCGCAGGTGACGGCCTTCGAGCCGGGCGAATTCATCCTCACGCTCGGCGACGCGCACCTTTATCTCAACCACGTCGAGCAGGCGCGCGAGCAGCTTGCGCGCTCGCCGCGAGCGTTTCCGCGCATGCGTCTCAACCCCGCACGGCGCGAGCTTCTCGAATTCCAGTACGAGGACTTCACCCTCGAAGGCTACGAGCCACACCCGCCGATCAAGGCCCCGATCGCGGTCTAGTCGTTAGTGCGCAGCAGGCTTTGCTTAATCAATGTTCGTGCTCTGGTTGACAGCCGCCGGCAACGCGCCTAGAGTTGAACGACTGGTTAAACCGATCGTATAAACGACGATGGAAGCGCCGACCGTTAGACACGCCGAGGCGGAGCTCAGGCTCTTCGCCGAAGGCGCGGCCGGCGAGACGAAGGACAAGATCCTGCACGCCGCCTTCCGCCGCCTGGCGCGCGAGGGCTATGCGGGTCTCAGCATGCGCGAGATCGCCAAGGACGCGGGCGTGAACCACGCGCTCATCAACTACCACTTCCGCACCAAGGACCAGCTCGTGATTGCGGTCCTCGATGAGGCGAACCGACAGCTCATCGAGCGCCAGCACCGCATGTACCGCGCGCCCGGCAGGTTCGCCGAGAAGTGGGCCGCGGCGCGGCGCTTTTACGCCTCCGACATTGCCTCGGGCTTCGTGCGCGTGCAGGCAGAACTGTGGGCCGCGAGCCTCTCGAATGCCGGGCTGCGCGAGAAGGTGCTGCCGCGCATCCAGGCGTGGAAGCGGGTCGTGCGCGAGGGGGTGGACGAGGCGCTCGAGACGCTGAGGCAGGGTGGCGTCAAGCTGCCGCCGCCGTTCACGGCCGAGGTGCTCGCCTGCTGGATATCCGAGTTCTGGCTCGGGATGGAATGGTCGAACCTCCTCGGCGACCGGCGCGACCAGGCGCAGCACCGCGCGGCGCTCGACGCGATCCAGCACCTCTTGGAAGAGCTCGACCGGCGCGCTGCGCGGCACGCGGGGAAGCGCAGGGGGAAATCATGAGCGCGTTTCCAGAACGGTTGCGCACCGTCGTCGGCGAACTGGCGCCCCCGGGCCGCCTCCCGGATGCCGAGCAGCATCCGTTCGAGACGGTGCGCCCGGTGCACGACGGCTACGTCGTGCGCGAGGACGTCAAGAGCTGGTACGCCGTGTGGGGCACGCAGGGACCATGGCTCGCTTTTGCGCCGATTTTCCAGATCGCGCACAGCCGCATCCTCAAGGCGACGGTGCCTTACCTCTCGCAGCACTTTCGCGTCGTAACGATGGACGGGCGCGGCAACGGCCGCTCCGATCGCCCGCGCGCCCAGGAGGCGTACAGCTTCGAGCACTACTACCGCGATTTCCTGGCCGTGCTCGACGCGGCGGGGGTCGAGCGCACCGCGGTCATCGGCATCTCGGCGACGGCGATGACGGCGCTCCGCTTTGCGGCCGAGCATGCGGAGCGCGCGACGCACGTGATCATCGCCGGCGGCTACGCGGATGCGCGCATCGATGACCCGAAGATCGCCGAACGCGTGCGCGCCGAAAGCGAGCGCATGAGGAAAGACTGGCCGGGGTATCTCGACTGGTTCTTTACGCTCCTCTTCCCCGAGCCGCACTCGACGAAGCCCTATGAGGACGGCGTTCGTTTTGGCTGGGCCTCGAGCGGCGAGCTGGTCGACTGGGCGCGCAACGGCTGGCTGCAAAGCGACCTGACGGAGCTCGCCCGCAAGGTGAAGTGCCCAACGCTCGTCATCCACGGCGACAAGGACCGGCGCGTGCCGCTCGCCAAGGGCCAGGCGATCGCCGAGCTCGTGCCAGGCGCCCGCCTGCTGACGATCGAGGGGGGCGGCCACTTGCCGGCGTGCCGGGACCCGGTGCTCTTCAACCAGACGGTGCGCGACTTCGTCGCCGGCATGCCGCGCGCGACGCGCTGGACGCGCGCCATGAGCCGGCCTCGCCGCGCGCTCTTCATTTCGAGCCCGATCGGGCTCGGGCACGTGCAGCGCGACCTGGCGATCGCGCGCGAGCTGAAGAAGCTCCAGCCGGAGCTTGCGATCGACTGGTTCACCGTCGACCCGGCGGCGCGCTATCTCGAGCGCGAAGGCGAGCGGCTGCATCCGATGACGGCGCGCCTCGCCAACGAGAGCCGGCATTTCGAGTCCCTCGCCGGCGAGCACGACCTGCATGCTTTCTTCGCGCTTCGCACCATGGACGAGGTCATGGTGAATAACTTCATGGCCTTTGCCGACCTGATGGACGCCGAGCACTATGACCTCGTGATCGGCGACGAGTCCTGGGACGTCGACTACTACTACCACGAGAATCCTGAACTGAAGCGCCAGCCATTCGTCTTCCTCACCGATTTCGTCGGCTGCCTGCCGATGGCGAATGATGAGCGCGAGGCGTTCCTGTGCGCCGACCGGAATGCGGACGATATCGAGCACGTGGCGCGCTTTCCGTTCGTGCGCGACGCGGCGATCTTCGTCGGCAATCCGGCCGATGTGACCGACGAGTCATTCGGCCCCGGCCTGCCGCGCATCCGTGAATGGACCGACCGCAATTTCACTTACTCCGGCTATGCGCTGCCCTTCGATCCGGCGGCGTTCGCGGATACCGAGAAGCTGCGCGCGCGCCTTGGTTACCGGCGCGACGAAAAGATCGCCATCGCGGCGGTCGGCGGCACCGCCGTTGGCGGCGCGCTCCTCAAGAAAATCGGCGAGGCGTTTCCTGCTATGAAGCGCGCGGTGCCCGAGCTGCGCCTGGTACTCGTCGCCGGACCGCGATTGCCCGCGCAAGCCTTCCCGCGCCTGCCCGGGCTCGAGGTACGGCCCTACGTCCATAACCTGTTCGAGCACCTCGCCTGCTGCGACCTGGCGCTCGTCCAGGGAGGCTTGAGCACGTGCATGGAGCTCGTGGCGCTGCGCCGGCCGTTCATCAGCTTTCCACTCGAGCGCCACTTCGAGCAATGCGTGCATGTGCGCCGGCGGCTCGCGAACTACGGCGCCGAGCGCTCCGTGCGCTTCGCCGGTCTTACGCCCGAGGCGCTCGCCGAGCGCGCGCTCGCGGCGATGCACGCGCCGCTCACCTACAGGCCGGTCGAGACCGACGGCGCCGCGCGCGCCGCGCGCGAGATTGCCCAGGTGCTGGAGAACCGCGTCTGGCTTGAGCGCTGAACACTTTCCCAAGGAGGCAGCAATGAGCCCATTTCTTTCCGCGTTGTACGGCGTCGTGATGTATCTTTTTTTTCTCGTCACGTTTCTCTACGCGATCGGCTTCGTCGGCAACATCGCCGTGCCGAAATCGATCGATACCGGCACGACGCCGTCGCTTGCCGAAGCGCTGGTCGTCGATCTCGTGCTGCTCGGGCTCTTCGCCGTGCAGCACAGCGTGATGGCGCGCCAGGGGTTCAAGCGCTGGTGGACGCGGATCATCCCGCCGGCGATCGAGCGCAGCACTTACGTGCTCGCGGCGACGGTTCTCCTTGCGCTCCTCATGTGGCAGTGGCGGCCGATCGGGGAGCCCGTGATCTGGCGCGTCGGCGGCGCCGGCGCGACGCTGCTCTGGGTGATCTTCTGGCTCGGATGGGCGGTCCTCCTCATCAGCACATTCCTCATCAACCACTTCGAGCTCTTCGGCTTGCGCCAGGTGTTCGCGCGCGGCGTGGTTCCGGCGGCCGAGTTCCGAACGCCGCTCTTCTATCAGTACGTGCGCCATCCGATTTACTTCGGCTTTCTGCTCGCCTTCTGGGCCGCGCCCGTGATGAGCGCGGGACATCTGCTCTTCGCCATCGCCACCACGGGCTACATCTTCATCGGCATCTGGTTCGAAGAGCGCGATCTCATCTCGGCATACGGAGACCGATATCGCCGCTATCGCGAGCAGGTGGGCATGCTCTTGCCGCTTCGCGGACGACGCGCGCCGTAGGTAATAGTCCGAGCACGAACGAGGTCCGATAAGATCGCATTCGGTGCCTGACACCGAATTGCGCCTTTCCGTCCTCGACCAGTCGCCGATCGTGAGCGGTCACGATGCGCGGCGGGCGATCGAGGAGACACTCGGCCTCGCGCGCCTTGCGGACGAGCTCGGCTACCACCGCTACTGGCTCGCCGAGCACCACGCGATTGCCGCGCTCGCCGATCCGTGTCCCGAGGTGCTGGTCGCGCGCCTCGGCGCCGAGACGCGGCGCCTGAGGATC
>JBHELS010000313.1:0-10075 GCA_046263015.1 Burkholderiales bacterium
GCTGCATCCGGAAGTCTTGTTCCTCGATGAGCCGACGGCGAATCTCGACCCGGCCGCGGTGCGCGAGATCGAAACCGTGATCAAGGCGTTCGATGCCGCCGGAACGAAGATCATCATGGCGACTCACAACCTGGGACAGGCACGGCGTCTGGGCGACGAGGTGATCTACCTGCAGGCGGGTCGCGTCATCGAGCGCTCGCCGATCGAAGCGTTCTTCGTGCGCCCGGCGAGCGCGGAGGCGGCCGCGTTCATGAAAGGAGAATTGCCGTGGGTTTGATGCGCATCGCGCTCGTCGCGCTCGCATTCGCCGGTACGGTACAGGCGCAGGGCCGCTTCATCACCGTTGCCTCGACCACCTCCACCGAGCAATCGGGACTCTTCAAGCATCTGCTGCCGATTTTCGAGAAGAAAACCGGCATCCAGGTGCGCGTGGTCGCCGTCGGCACCGGCCAGGCGCTCGACATCGGCCGGCGCGGCGATGCCGACGTGCTGCTCGTGCATGCCAAAGCGCTCGAGGAGAAGTTCGTCGCCGAGGGATACGGCGTCAGGCGCCAGGACGTGATGTACGACGATTTCGTCCTGATCGGCCCAAAGTCCGACCCGGCTCATGTCGCGGGTATGCGCGATGTCGCCCCCGCTTTCCGCAAGATAAAGGACGCGCAGGCGCCTTTCGTCTCGCGCGGCGATCGCAGCGGCACGCACTTCGCCGAGCTCGAGATCTGGAAGCTCGCCGGCGTCGACCTCGGGAAAGAGAAGGGCACGTGGTATCGCGATACGGGGCAGGGCATGGGGCCCGCGCTCAACACGGCGGCGGCGATGAACGCCTACATCCTTTCCGACCGCGGAACGTGGCTCGCGTTCAAGAACCGCGGCGAACTCGCGATCGCGGTGCAAGGCGACCGCAGGCTCTTCAACCAATATGGCGTGATGCTCGTCAACCCGGCACGGCATCCGCACGTCAAGGCGGCGCTCGGCCGGGCGTTCATCGACTGGCTGCTCTCGACGCAAGGGCAGCAGGCGATCGCCGATTACAAAATAAGCGGCGAGCAACTCTTCTTTCCCAACGCTGGAACCTGAATGGCTTAGCGCGCCATGGAGCCGCTCGTCACCACCTTTCTCGCCGCCGGCATGCTGGTCGCCGCCTTCGGCTATGCGGCCGTCGGCCACGGCGGCGCCTCGGCCTATCTCGCGGCGCTTGGGCTCGCCGGCGTCGCACCCGCCGAGATGCGGCCGATGGCGCTCGTCCTCAACCTGCTCGTCTCCGCGCTCGGCACGTACAAGTTCTACCGCGCAGGCTACTTCCGGTGGCGGCTCTTCTGGCCGTTTGCCGTCGTTTCCATTCCGCTCGCCTTTGCCGGCGGCGCGATCGCCTTGCCGGGGGATACGTACAAGGTGCTGGTCGGCATCGTGCTCATCTACGCGGCCTGGCAGCTTTGGCTGAGCGCGCGTCTCGGCAACGAAATGCGCACGGTGCGCGAGCCGCCGCTTCTGTGGGCGATGGTGGTCGGCGCGCTGCTCGGATTTCTTTCGGGCCTCACCGGCGTCGGTGGCGGCATCTTCCTCTCGCCGCTCCTCTTGATGATGGGCTGGGCCGGCACCAAACAGACCTCCGCCGTCGCGGCGCCCTTCATCCTCGTCAATTCGCTCGCGGGCCTCATTGGCGGTTTCACGATGCAGGCGGCGACGCTGCCGCCGCAGGTGGCGATCTTCGCCATGGCGGTGCTCATCGGCGGCTGGCTGGGCGCGGAATACGGCAGCCGCCGCTTCGCCAATCCGCTCGTGCGGCGCATCCTCGCCGTGGTCCTCGCCGCCGCCGGTGCGAAAATGGTCTTCGTATGAGGGTGTTCGGCTTCGCCGGCTGGTCGGGAAGCGGCAAAACGACGCTGATCGAGAAGCTGATCCCGCGCTTCGCCGGCGCGGGGCTGCACGTCTCGCTCATCAAGCACGCGCACCACAGCTTCGACGTCGACCAGCCCGGCAAGGATTCCTATCGCCACCGGCACGCCGGCGCCGGCGAGGTGCTCGTGACCTCGTCACGCCGTTGGGTGTTGATGCACGAGCTGCGAGGCGCTGCGGAGCCCGCCTTCGACGCGCAGCTCGCGCGCCTTTCGCCCTGCGACCTCGTGATTGTCGAGGGCTTCAAGCACGCGCCGATCCCGAAGCTCGAGGTGTGGCGGCGCGCGACCGGCGAGCCGCTCCTGCATCCGAACGATCCGCATATCGTCGCCATCGCGAGCGACGCGAGAATCGAGACCGCGCTGCCGCTTCTCGATCTCAACGACGACGCGGCCATCGCCTCCTTCGTCCTCGCGCACCTGCGCCTGCAATGAACAAGGGTCTGCTCTCCGTCGACGACGCGCTCAAGTAAATGCTCGCGCGTGCTCGGCCGGTGTCCGAGATTGAGGGCGTGCCGACGCTCGAAGCGACCGGCCGAGTGCTCGCGCGCGCGCAGCGCTCGACGATGGACGTGCCGCCGCTCGATAACAGCGCCATGGACGGCTACGCCGTGCGCCTCGCCGACGGGCCGCGGCTCAAGGTGGCGCAGCGGATCATGGCCGGCTCGGTCGGCCAGCCGCTCGCGGCCGGCACCGCGGCGCGCATCTTCACCGGGGCGCCGATTCCCGCGGGCGCGGATGCGGTCGTGATGCAGGAGCACTGCACGGTGGAGGGCGAGTACGTGCGCATCGACAAGCGCCCGAGCGCAGGCCAGTGGATCCGCCGCGTCGCAAGCGACATCGCGAAAGGCGCCGAGATCCTCTCCGCCGGAAAGCGCCTCGCGCCGCAAGACACCGGGCTTGCCGCCTCGGTCGGCATCGGCACATTGCCGGTCTATCGGCGCCTTCGCCTCGGGCTCTTCTTCACCGGCGACGAGCTCGTCATGCCGGGCGAGGCGCTCGCGCCCGGGCGCATCTACAACTCCAACCGCTTCACCTTGCGCGGGCTCGCCGAAACGTTCGATTGCGAGGTGCGCGACTACGGCATCGTGCCCGACACCCTCGAGGCGACGCGCGAGGTGCTGCGGCGCGCGGCGCGCGAATGCGATATCGTCGTCACCTCCGGCGGCGTCTCGGTCGGCGACGCCGATTTCGTCAAGCCGGCGGTCGAAGCCGAAGGTCAGCTGCTGATGTGGCGCATCGCCATGAAGCCCGGCCGGCCGCTCGCGTTCGGTAATGTTGGCAATTCGTTCTTCATTGGCCTTCCTGGAAATCCGGTGTCGAGCTTCGTGACATTCCTGATTTTCGTACGCCCGTTCCTGCTCAAGGCGCAGGGCGTGACCGATATCGCGCCGCATGCCATCGCCGCGCGCGCCGATTTCGACTGGCCCGAGCCCGATTCGCGCCGCGAGTTCCTGCGCGCCAAATGGAACGAGCGTGGTGCGCTCGAGCTCTATCCGACGCAGGACTCGGCGGTGCTGACGTCTACGGCCTGGGCGGATGGCTTGATCGACAACCCGGCGGGACGCGCCATCCGCAAGGGCGACGTAGTGCAGTTTCTCAGCTATCGCGAGCTTTACCGATGAAGGTGAAGCTCGTTTTCTTCGCCTCGTTGCGCGAGCAGCTCGGCCGGCCCCACGAGGAGCTCGAACTACCCGCCGGCGTGAGCACCGTCGGCGCGCTGCGCGAGCATCTGCACGCGCGCGGCGGCGAGTGGGCGAGCGCTTTTGCGCCGAACCGACCCGTGCGCGCCGCGGTCAACCAAGACATGGCGCAAGCGGCGGCCACGATCAAGGGCGGCGATGAAGTGGCGTTCTTCCCACCGGTCACCGGCGGATGAAGGTCTCGGTGCAGCGGGAGGATTTCGATCTAGGCGCCGAGGTGCGCGCCATTTCGAGCGACGCGAAGGTGGGGGCGGTGGCGAGCTTCGTGGGTCTCGTGCGCGAGGTGCGCATGACGCTTGAGCATTATCCGGGCATGACGGAGAGCGCGATCCGTAAGATCGTCGGCGAAGCGGCGACGCGCTGGCAGGTGATGGGCTGCACGGTGATTCACCGCTACGGGGACTTGCAGCCGAACGATCAAATCGTGATGGTGGCGGTGGCGAGCGCCCATCGCGGCGACGCCTTCGCTGCCTGCGAGTTCATCATGGATTACCTTAAGACGCAGGCTCCGTTCTGGAAGAAGGAGCATCGCGCGGGTGGCGCGGCCTGGGTCGAGGCGCGCGCCACCGACGACGACGCCGCCGAGCGCTGGAAGCGCGAGCGCGAATAAGCCGTTTGGGCTAACCGCCGGAGGCGGGGAAGCTAGAGCCGCTTCGCCCCCTGTCTTTAAATGCCGGAACAATGCAGCCGACCTATCGCGACCTCCTGCAGGAGGTCGAGCGGTTCTGGACCCCGCTGCCCGACAAGCCCGAAGAGACGCCGGAAGGTCTTCTCTGCGCGCTCTGGAGCACGGCATGCGGCGCGCCAATCTCGGCCGAGCGCGCGGTCTCGCGCGTCGCGGCGGCCGAGTTGCCGGCGCTCGACAACGCCGCCTACGAGCGGCTGATCGGGCTCCTCGAGCGTAAACGAGCGGGCGTGCCGCTTGCCCACCTCACCGAGCGGCAGAGCTTTCTTGGCCTCGAGCTCCTCGCCGGCCCGGCGGCGCTGATCCCACGCAAGGAAACGGAAATTCTCGGGCGCGCCGCGCTCGCCAAGATCGCTTGCATGGCGAAAAAGCGCGGCGAGCTCATGGTGCTCGACGTTTGCACGGGCAGCGCCAACCTCGCGGCCGCTTACGCGTACTACGAGGCGCAGGCGCGTGTTTTCGCCTCCGATCTCGCAACCGATGCCGTCGCGCTTGCAAGACGCAATATCGAGCACCTCAAGCTCGCCGAACGCGTCGAGATCCGCCTGGGCGACCTGCTCGAACCCTTCGAGAGCGCCGAGTTCATCGGCCGTTGCGACTTTCTCTCCTGCAATCCGCCGTACATCTCGGCGGCGAAAGTGAAGGAGATGCATCCCGAGATCGCCGGCTACGAGCCCGAGGCCGCTTTCAACGGCGGCGTCTACGGCGTGTCGATCCTGATGAAGCTTCTGCGGCAAGCGCCGCGCTTCCTGAGACCCGGCGGCTGGCTCGGCTTCGAGGTCGGGCACGGTCAGGGCCAGGGGCTCGGCCGGCAACTCGAACGCAACCCCGCGTTCGCGGCGGTGGAGACCTACGCCGACGCGGCGGGGGAAGTACGGGCGATCCTCGCGAAATCGCGAGCCACCCCGCGCGAATGAGCGCGACGGCCGGCGCGCTCGGCAAGCGAGCCACGCGGCGGCGCTTCTGGCTGCCGGAGTGGTGCCGCCTTCTCTACCTCGACTACCGGCGCTATCGCGCCGCGGGCCGCTCGCCACTCGCCACGGTTTTTCTCGCGCAAGGCTTCTGGGCGAGCGTGGTGTACCGCGCCTCGCACGCGTTTGTCGACTGGATGCCAAATGGCCTTCTGCGCTCAGCGGCGAAGACGATGGCCGCCGTGCTGCAGAAGGTGATGGAGATCGTCACCGGCATCTGTCTGCCGCGCGATGCAGAGATCGGCGGCGGGCTGTACCTCCCGAGCTTCGGCGGCATCATTCTCGGACGGGGCTCGATCGGCGAGAACTGCACCATCGAGCAGAACGTCACCCTCGGCATCGCGGGCCGCGGCAGCGAACGCGGCCGCCCGACGATCGGCAACCGCGTCTTCATCGGTGCCGGCGCCATGATCGTCGGCAAGATCATGATCGGCGACGACGCTTATATCTTCCCCGGCTCGGTCGTGACTCGGCCCGTGCCGCCGCGCGCCGTGGTCATGGGTTATCCGGCGCGTATCGTCTCTTACGACGGCAGCTTCGACTGGGTCGTCTACGACGGCATGGAGCACGATCCCAAGCGGCGCGCCGCGCTCGAGACTTCGCCGTCAGGCGCCTAAGTTATTGGTTCCCGGCGACCGCGCGCACGCGCTCGTAGAGCCAGAAAAACTCCTTCACGTCCCCGGGTCGCGTGCCCTGCCAGCGGAGCTGCCACCCGTCGCCGGGCGGCGGCGGCTTGGCGCTTGACGTGTGAACGAGGACGAGCGGGCAATCCTTCGGCCCGCCCGCGCGGATGCCGGCGAAGTAGTGGAACATGGCGCGCTGCGGCTCGGTGAGATCGCGTGCCTCGACGCATTCGCCTTTCGGCCGGGCGCGTTGCATGTCGGCGATCATGCCGCGATAGCTCTTCTCGTGATCTAGCCACGGCAGCCAGAGCGTCATCGCGAGTCCCCAGACGAGCGTTACACCGGCGAGCCATCGCGCGGGAAGCGAAAGGCGCGAGGCAAGGACCCAAAGCGCGGTGATCGCAAGGGCGGCGCCGAGCGCAATCGGGTGAAGCTGCGGCTGGTAACCCGGGGACTCGGCCTCGAGGAAGGCGGGCGTCCAGCCCGCGAGCAATGCGCCCCAGCCGGCCCAGAGCGCGAGCGCCAGCACGCCCGCGCCGGCGAGGGCGAGAACGCGCAGCGGTCGCGCGAGCCACTCGGGTACCGATTCGAGGCCCACGGCCGCGAGTAGCGCGAGCGGCAGGAGGAGCGGCAGGCCGTAGAGCGTGCGTGCCGAGGAAGAAAGGCTTAGCACGCCGAGCATCAGGACGAAGGTGAGCACGCCAAGCTGCGAGCGCGGTGTGCGCAACCGGTCATGCCACAACCCCCAGAGTGCAAGCGGCCACGCCGGGAACGCGAACCAGACGAGCGCTTTCGCATAGAGCGTGTGGTCGAGCACACCGCCCAATCCGACCTCGCCGGTAAAGCGGCCGATGTTATTGACCCAGAACCACTCGCGGAAAAGCGCCGGTGAATGCCGGTAGAGGAGGAGCGGCCAGATGATGGCCCAAGGGAGAAAAGCGACCAGCGCGACGAGCCAACTTCGCAGGTAAGCGCGCGTGCGCCACTCACGGAAAAGAAGCAGCCCGATGGCGCAAAGGCCGAGCATCCCGGGGCCGAGGAGTCCCTTCGAGAGTAAGGCGATGCCGGCGCCGAGACCGAGCGCGAGTCCCGAGCTCCGCGCGAGGCCGTAAAGGCCGATCGCCATGCCGGCCATCAGCGCGTTGTCCGTGATGAGCTGATGCGCATGCTGCAGATAGCCGAGCGAGCCCGCAAGGACGAGCGGCGCCGCGATTGGCGATTCACACCAGTCCTTCGCGGTAAGGTAGGTGAAGACGAGCGTCAGCGCGACGTAGAACGCGCTCGCGAGCCGCGCGGCGTCGTGCAGCGGCAGGAAAACTTCGCCGGCATTGGCCAAGAACGCGGCGGTCCAGAAGAAAAGCGGCGGTTTCTCGACGAACGGCTGACCGGCGAGCGTCGGCACCAGCCAGTCGTTCGACTGCACCATGTGGTAGACGAGGCCGAAGGTGTAAGCCTCGTCAGGCTTCCACGGGTCGTGGCCGAACAATCCCGCGGCAATCCAGGCGACGAAGAGGGCGGCGAGCGCGAGCCCGCGAATCAGAGAGAACAGGGACTGTCCCTATTTGTCACGCCGCGCGCGCTACCGAGCGACGCAGGTCGTCGAGCTCCGACTCGGCGAGCGTTTCCTTCTCGAGCAGCTTCTGCGCCCAGGCCTCGAGCGGCGCGCGGTACTGGCGCAGGATGCCGACCGCTTTGTCGTAGGCGCGCTCGACGATGCTGCGCACCGCGACATCGATCTCGCGCGCCGTCTCCTCGCTGTACTCGCGATGACCCTGCGGCAGCGGCCCGCCGAGGAAGGGCGCACGCTCCTCCTCGTAGGCCACGTGCCCCAGGTTCTGCACCATGGCGTAGCGCATGACCATGCTGCGGGCGATGTCGGTGACTTTCGCGAGATCGTCCGCGGCGCCGGTCGAGAGGTGCCCGAAGATCACCTCCTCGGCGGCGCGGCCGCCAAGGAGGACGGCCATCTTGTTCTCGAGCTCGTCGCGCGTCATGAGAAAGCGATCCTCGGTCGGCCGCTGGATGGTATAGCCGAGCGCGCCGACGCCGCGCGGGATGATGGAGATCTTGTGCACCGGGTCGGTGCCGGGCAGCGCCATCGCCACGAGCGCGTGGCCCATCTCGTGGTGCGCGACGATGCGGCGCTCGTTGGGATTAAGCACGCGGTTTTTCTTCTCCAGCCCGGCCACCAGGCGCTCGATCGCCTGCGTGAAATCATCGAGTGAAACCGACTCGGCGCCGCGGCGCGTGGCGAGCAACGCGGCCTCGTTCACGAGATTCGCGAGATCGGCGCCGGAGAAGCCCGGGGTGAGCGCGGCGATCTGCTCGAGCGCAACGCCCGGTGCGAGCCTGATCTTCTTGGCATGCACTTGCAGAATCTGCAGCCGGCCGATCTTGTCCGGGCGATCGACGAGGATCTGGCGGTCGAATCGCCCGGCACGCAAGAGCGCCGGATCGAGAATTTCCGGCCTGTTGGTGGCCGCGAGGAGCACGAGGCCGGTGCTCGAATCGAAGCCGTCCATCTCGACCAGGAGCTGGTTCAGCGTCTGCTCCTTCTCATCGTGGCCGCCGAACGGGCCGGCGCCGCGCGCGCGGCCGAGCGCGTCGAGCTCGTCGATGAAGATGATCGCCGGCGCCTTGGCGCGCGCCTGCTCGAAAAGATCGCGCACGCGAGCCGCGCCCACGCCGACGAACATCTCGACGAACTCGGAGCCCGAGATGGAAAAGAAGGCGACGCCCGCCTCGCCTGCGACGGCGCGTGCGAGCAGCGTCTTTCCGGTACCGGGCGGTCCGACGAGCAGCACGCCCTTCGGCACGCGGGCGCCGAGGCGGCTGTACTTCTTCGGATCCTTGAGAAACTCGACGACCTCCTCGAGCTCGACCTTCGCTTCATCGACGCCCGCGACATCGGCAAACGTGACGCCAGTCTTGTTCTCTACGTAGATCTTCGCGCGGCTCTTGCCGATGCTCATGAAGCCGCCGCCCAGCCCCTGGCTCACGCGGCGCGCGAGCCAGAACCAGATGCCGAAGAAAATGGCCGCCGGCACGATCCACGAGAGGAGATCGCGCATGAAGGTGCTCTCGTAGGCGCGTGTGTACTTCACCCCGTATTTCGCCAGGTGGTCGGCGAGTTCGGGCGAGACGAGGTTCGAAACAACGACGGTTTTGCTACCCTCGGGTTGCTTCAGCTTTCCGGTGATGTGCTTGTCGGAGACCACCACCTCGGCGATCTTCTTCTCGGCGAGGAGCTTCTCGAACTCGCTATAGGGGAGCACCTCGACGGTCTGCGCGCGCTGCCACGCCTCCTGGATAAGAAGCATGGCGACGAGCGCGAAGACCACGTAGGCGACGTGAAAGCGCGTGCGGCGTTCCATAAGGGGCGATTTTCCCTTGAATACCGGGGCCTTGGCCCCATCTTCGATGAGGGAATCCGGGAAAGGCGCTAAAGGATCAAGGAGATGCGATTCGACAAGTTTACGACCAAGCTACAGGAAGCGCTCGCCGAAGCGCAGAGCGCGGCCGTGGGCAATGACAACCAGTACCTCGAGCCCCAGCACCTGCTCGCCGCGCTGCTCAATGATCCGGGCATTGCCGGCCTTCTTGCCAAGGCCGGCGGCAACGTCAACAGCCTGAAGAAGGCGCTCGGCGATTCGCTCGCGCGCCTGCCGAAGGTCGAAGGCACGCCGGGCGAGGTCATGCTCGGTCGTGATCTCACGAATCTTCTGAACGTCGCCGACAAGGAAGCGCAAAAGCGCGGCGACCAGTACATCGCCTCGGAGCTTTTCCTCCTTGCCGCCGCCGGCGACAAGGGCGACACCGGCCGGTTGCTCAAGCAATCGGGCTTCTCCAAGCCGGCGCTCGAGAAGGCGATCGACGAAATTCGCGGTGGCGAGACGGTGCAGGGCCAAGCCGACGAATCGCAGCGCCAGGCGCTCGCCAAATACACGCTCGATCTCACCGAGCGCGCGCGCCAGGGCAAGCTCGATCCCGTGATCGGGCGCGACGACGAGATCCGTCGCTGCATCCAGATCCTGCAGCGGCGCACGAAGAATAATCCCGTGCTGATCGGCGAGCCGGGCGTCGGCAAGACCGCGATCGTCGAAGGTCTCGCGCAGCGCATCGTCAACGGCGAAGTACCGGAGACGCTGAAGAACAAGCGCCTGCTCGTCCTTGACCTCGCGTCGCTTCTCGCCGGGGC
>JBHELS010000314.1:0-7798 GCA_046263015.1 Burkholderiales bacterium
GCGATACCACCATGGAGCCTCTCGCTGCGGTTTTGGCTAGCGTCCTCAGTTATTGCTGACGCCCTTAGATCGGCCATCACGTTGCCCGGGACCATCCGACGCACCGCGGCGCACTACCGCCAATAGCGCACTGCCAATTGCCCTTCAACGCGCAACGCGCACCCTTAGCTACCGCCGTTTTCGAATCCCAATGCATACAATCGGCCATAAGCCGGCAGCCGCAGGTTGACGGCATTGTGCGGCGTGAGATCCTGCGGCTTCTTCGGCTCGCCTCGTTTCGCGAAATAAGCTGGCGCAGCAACCACGGCCCATCGCATATCCGGCCTATGCGGACGCGGCCATACCCTTGGCCACCTGCTCGCCGGCGCGCACGCCAGTCATAGCGCTGGCAACGATGTCGATCAGGCCCGCGGCAGGAGCTTGGGGAGCGCGGGCGCAATAATGGTGTTGAGCGCGCGCTCCGAACCAGTGATGCAATCGTGCCTCCGGGCTTGTCGCGCGATTCCGTAAGTGCGTGTCGCTCGGCCTCGATGTAATCATTCGGCGATCTAGTTCAGCAATCCCTCGGCCGTGATGAACTCGACCACCCGGGAAAGCCCGTCGCCCGTCTTGAGGTTCGTAAAGAGGAACGGCCGCTCGCCGCGCATGCGGGCCGCATCGCGCGCCATCACCTCGAGCGAGGCCCCCACCATCGGCGCAAGGTCGATCTTGTTGATGACCAGGAGGTCCGATTTGGTGATCCCGGGCCCCCCCTTGCGCGGGATCTTGTCGCCCGCCGCGACGTCGATCACGTACAGCGTGAGGTCGGAAAGCTCCGGACTAAAGGTGGCCGCGAGGTTGTCGCCGCCCGATTCGATGAACACCAGGTCGAGCTTGGGAAATCGCCGCGTGAGCCGAGATACCGCCTCCAGGTTGATCGACGCATCCTCGCGGATCGCGGTGTGCGGGCAGCCGCCGGTTTCGACGCCGATGATGCGCTCCGGCGCGAGCGCCTGGTTGCGCACCAGGAACTGCGCGTCCTCTTCGGTATAGATGTCGTTGGTGACGACCGCGATCTGGTAGTCCTGCCGCATCGCGCGACACAGCGCCAGCGTGAGCGCTGTCTTGCCGGACCCGACCGGGCCGCCGATGCCGACTCGCAGTGTCATGACCGGAAAAGGCGCGAGTACTGCGTTTCGTGCCTGGCCGAGAGGAAAGCGAGGCCCGGCGCGAAGTTGAACCACTGCGCCTCCTTCAACTGCGCGCGGGCAATGGGCTCGAGGCGGTTGCCGAGCGCGAGCAGGATCTTCTGCCCCGCCGTCTGTCCCAGCGGCACGCTCTTTAGCGCCGCCATCACCTGGTTCTCGAGCCAACCCCAGAGATAGGCCACCGCGGCCTCGTGCTGTGCGATGTCCCAGGCGCGCGCCGCGCAGGCATACGTGGTGGGCAGTGCCGGCTGCTCGATGGGCACCACGATGCCGAGGTCGGCCAGCAGCTTTGCGAGCGAATGGCCCATCTGCAGCGTCTCGGCGCGCAACTCCGCCGTCTCGCGGGTCGCGATAAAAAAATCATTGCGCGCCTGCGTCGGCTCGCTCATCTGCGCGCGCAGCACGGGAACCTCCATGCGCGCCACGCTGAACTCGAGCACATCGCCGATCCATTCTTGCGCGCTCGCCGCGTCCGTGACGATGCCGGCCTCGACCGCCGCTTCCAAGCCCTGCGAATAGCTGTAGGCGCCGATCGGCAGCGCCGGGCTCGCGAGCTGCAGAAGGCGGGCAACGCTCATGAGGGGTGGTGATGATCGTGGATCTTGCCGCCGTGACCCATCTCGTCGTGCTGGTGGTAGGCGCCGCCTTCGGGCTCGAACGGCGCTTCGACGTGCCAGACGCGACCGCCGAGCTTGCGCGCGAGCTCTTCCAGCACATGATCGGCCGCGATGCGCAGGAACGAGGGGCCGATCTGCACCGGCACGTGGCGATTGCCGAGGTGATAGGCGAGGCGCAGGAGCTGCGCCGATTCGATGTGCGCCAGCTTCTCCGGGAGCGCCACCACCTCGATCACGCGCCCGTCGGAGGCGCTGACGAGATCGCCGCCGCGCAGGATCTCGCCGCGCGGCAGCTTGACCGCGACTTCCTCGCCCGAGACGAGCCTCGCCCGCTGGCGACTCTTCTGGCGCGCATCGAACGTGAGCGCAAGCCGATCCTTCGCCGCGCCGGATTGCACCTTGGCGGTGAGCTCGACCATCAGAAGAGAAAATAGCGCTGTGCCATGGGCAGCACCTTCGCCGGCTCGCACACCAGGAGCTCGCCGTCGGCGCGTACCTCGTAGGTTTCCGGATCCACCTCCATCTTCGGCACGTAGTCGTTGTGCACCATGTCTTTCTTGCCCACGCGCCGCGTGTTCTTCACTGCGACGAGCGGACGCTCGAGCGCCAGCTTGTGCACCGCCTTGTTCTTCAGCCCCGCCTTCGAGACGAACGTGACGGAGGTGCCGCGCATATGGGCGCCGAACATCGGACGGTAATGCACCGGCTGCGGCGTCGGAATCGATGCGTTGGGGTCGCCCATCGCCGCGGCGGCGATGGCGCCGCCCTTCAGGATGAGGAATGGCTTGACGCCGAAGAACGCCGGCTTCCAGAGCACGAGGTCGGCCAGCTTCCCCGCTTCTATGGAGCCGACCTCGTGCGCTATGCCGTGCGCGATCGCCGGGTTGATGGTGTACTTCGCGATGTAGCGCTTCACCCGCTGGTTATCGGCGGCGGAATCCCCCTTGAGCGAGCCGCGCTGCACCTTCATCTTGTGCGCGGTCTGCCAGGTGCGGATCACCACCTCGCCCACGCGCCCCATTGCCTGCGAATCCGACGACATCATCGAGAACGCGCCGAGGTCGTGCAGGATGTCCTCGGCGGCGATGGTTTCCCGACGGATGCGCGACTCGGCGAAGGCCACGTCCTCGGCGATCGCGGGATCGAGGTGGTGGCAGACCATCAACATGTCGAGGTGCTCGGCGATGGTATTTACCGTGTACGGCCGCGTCGGGTTGGTGGACGATGGCAGGACGTTCCTCTGCCCGCACACCTTGATGATGTCCGGCGCGTGCCCGCCGCCCGCGCCCTCCGTGTGGTACGTGTGGATGGTGCGGCCCTTGAACGCGGCCACCGACGCCTCGACGAAGCCGGATTCATTCAGCGTGTCGGTGTGGATCGCCACCTGCACGTCCATCTTGTCCGCCACCGCAAGGCAGTTGTCGATCGCCGCCGGCGTGGTCCCCCAATCTTCATGTAGCTTCAAGCCGATGGCGCCGGCCTCGATCTGCTCGCGCAGCGGTTGCGGCAGCGACGCATTGCCCTTGCCGAGGAAGCCGAGGTTCATCGGATACGCCTCGGCGGCCTGCAGCATCGAGTGGATGTGCCAGGGACCCGGCGTGCATGTCGTCGCGAACGTGCCGGTCGCCGGCCCGGTGCCGCCGCCGATCATCGTCGTCACGCCGGACATCAGCGCTTCATCGATCTGCTGCGGGCAGATGAAATGGATGTGGCTGTCGATGCCGCCCGCGGTGACGATCATCCCCTCGCCGGCGATGATTTCGGTGCCGGCGCCGATCGGAATCGTCACCGCCGGCTGGATGTCGGGATTGCCGGCCTTGCCGAGCTTCCAGATGCGCCCCGCCTTGAGAGCGATGTCCGCCTTGACGACGCCCCAATGGTCGACGATGAGCGCGTTGGTGATCACGGTGTCGGCGACGTCCTTCGAGACGCGCTGGCTCTGGCCCATGCCGTCGCGGATCACCTTGCCGCCGCCGAACTTCACCTCCTCGCCGTAGACGGTGAAGTCCTTCTCGACCTCGATCCACAGCTCTGTATCGGCGAGCCGCACGCGATCGCCGACCGTGGGGCCGAACATCTCCGCGTAGCCTTGGCGCGTGATCTTCACAGCTTGCCCATCACCTCGCCGCGGAACCCGTAGACTTTGCGCGCGCCGCCCAACGCCACCAGTTCCACCGTGCGCGACTGTCCCGGCTCGAAGCGCACCGCGGTGCCGGCGGCAATATTCAAGCGGTAGCCGTAAGCCTTCTTGCGCTCGAACTTGAGCGCGCCGTTGGTCTCGTAGAAGTGGTAATGGGAGCCGACCTGAATCGGCCGGTCGCCCGTATTGACGACGGCGAGCGTAATGGTTTTGCGGCCCTTGTTGAGCTCGATGTCGCCGGGCGCGACTTTCATCTCGCCCGGAATCATTGGATCGGGTTGTGCACGGTGACGAGCTTCGTACCGTCCGGGAAGGTCGCCTCGACCTGGATTTCCGGGATCATCTCGGCGACGCCGTCCATTACGTCGCCGCGACCAAGGAGCGTCGCGCCCCAGCTCATCAGCTCCTGCACGCTGCGGCCTTCGCGCGCCCCCTCGAGGAGCGCGGCGCTGATGAGCGCGACCGCTTCCGGATAATTAAGCTTGAGGCCTTTCGTCTTGCGGCGTTCGGCGACGAGGCCCGCGGTGAAGATGAGCAGCTTGTCCTTCTCCCGCGGCGTGAGCTCCATGGACCGATTCTATTTCAGGTCCCGCGAACTTCTTGGGCACCGATAGCGACCGAGTGGCCGCTCGCCCGCTCTCTCTCCCGGCGCGCGCGCGCTTTAGTAACGTCCAAGATGACGCCGAAAGGAAAGAGCGCGCTACTCAGCGTCGGTAACAAGTAATCCATTCACGTCCGCCAGATGCGCGGCTCGATGGCCTGGCGCCCGATAGTCGCCGGCCGCAGGGCAGCCCACAGCGCGGCAAAGGCGCGCATCGCCTCCTCGCTCGAGTCGCCGAGGTAGCGCGCGATCATCACGCCAGGCACCAGCGTCACCGCGACGCGATCACCGCCCGCATTTCTGCAGGCCGCGACAATTTGCGCATCGACGGGTCCGGCGGCGATGAGCGTGCCGCACACGCTGTGGCCGCCGAGACCGGCAGGCGATTGCGGGAGCGACCCGCCGCTCTCGATGCGGCCGCGCTCGAGCCACAGCAACCGGCCATCGCACGCGATCGTCGTCTCCAGAATGACTTCACCGCTGGAAAAGCGTTCGCCGGCGCCGGCGCGGCCGAGGCACAACACTTCCCAGCCGATGTAGCGCGCATCACCCTTGAGCTCGACCGCGCACTCAAGGCGCGCACGAGCGTCGTTGAAGACGATGGTCTCGCGCGGTAGCCACTCCAGCGAGCCGCCCACTTCGAAGCGCAGCGACTGCTTTGCGTGCGCACCAGCCGAGCGATACCACTTGCCGGCGCCCGGCGTGGTGAGCAGCGCATGCGCGCCCTTAGCGACCGAGCTTTTGAGCTCGAGCTCGTCGCCGCCCGCTATGCCACCCGGCGGGTGCACCACGATCGCGTGGCAGACCGCCTCGCCTTCCGGGTAGAGCGGCTTCTGCACAACGAGCGGTCCCTCCTGCCGCCGCTCGGCGAGGATCGTCTTGCCTTGCCGCATGTGAAAGCCGAGCTCGAGCCGAGCGCTCCAGAAACTCATAGCGGGTGAGTGTACTCAGGCGGAACTTCACACCGCGAGGCGCTCCTTGACGCGGTCGCGCTCCATGTCCGCCCCGCCGCCGCGGGCGACGATCTCGCCGCGCTCCATGACCAGGTACTGGTCGGCGAGCGAGCGCGCGAAGTCGTAGTACTGCTCGACCAGCAGGATCGCCATCTCGCCGGAGGCGGCAAGGATGCGGATGGCGCGCTCGATGTCCTTGATGATCGACGGCTGAATGCCTTCGGTCGGCTCGTCGAGGATCAGCAGGCGCGGCTTCATGGCGAGCGCGCGCCCGATCGCGAGCTGCTGCTGCTGGCCGCCAGAAAGGTCGCCGCCGCGGCGGCCGAGCATCTGCCGCAGCACCGGGAACATCTCGAAGATGCGTGCCGGGACATCCTTCGCGCCCATGCGCAGGTTCTCGTCGACCGTCAGGCGCGGAAAGATCTCGCGCCCTTGCGGCACGTAGCCAATGCCCGCCCGCGCGCGCTCGTACGGTTTTGCCTTTGTGATTGCTTTCTGCTCGAAACGAACTTCGCCGCTTTTCGCCGGGACGAGGCCCATGAGCGTCTTGAGGAGCGTGGTCTTGCCGACCCCGTTGCGGCCGAGGAGCGCCGTCACCTTCCCCGCCGGAACCTCGAAGCTGACGTTGCGCAGGATGTGGCTGCCGCCGTAGTACTGGTTGAGGTTGTTAACGACCAAGGTAAACCTCCACCACGCGAGGATCGTTCTTTACCTGCTGCATCGGCCCTTCGGCAATCACCGCGCCTTCGTGAAGGACGGACACCTTGCGCGCGATGGTTTCGATGAAAGCCATGTCGTGCTCGACGACCACCAGCGAGTGCTCACCGGCGAGCGAGAGGAAGAGCTCCGCGGTGTGCTCGGTCTCCTCGTCGCTCATGCCGGCGACCGGCTCATCGAGGAGGAGCAGCTTCGGTTCCTGCATCAGGAGCATGCCGATCTCGAGCCATTGCTTCTGGCCGTGCGAGAGGAGGCCGGCGATGCGCTCGGGCTCGGCGTTGAGGCGGATGCGCTTCATGGTGGCCTCGATGCGCCCGCGCTCCTCCGAGCCGAGGCTCGCGCGCAGGGTGGTTCGTACGCGCTTGTCGGCCTTCATCGCCAGCTCCAGGTTCTCGAACACGGTGAGCGGCTCGAAGATGGTCGGCTTCTGGAACTTGCGGCCGATGCCGGCGTGCGCGATCTGCGGCTCCGAGAGGCGCGTGAGGTCGATGCTCTGGCCGAAGTAGACCGTGCCGGCGTCCGGGCGCGTCTTGCCGGTGATGACGTCCATCATGGTGGTCTTGCCGGCGCCGTTCGGTCCGATCACGCAGCGCAGCTCGCCTGCGTCGATCGACAGCGACAAGTCGTTCAATGCCTTGAAGCCGTCGAAACTCACCGTGATGCCTTCGAGGTACAGGACGACCCCGTGCGTGACGTCGAGGCCCGCCGGCGCGATGCGACCGAGCGCGCTGGACTCATGGGCAGCGACGGCGCTCGCGCTCATTTGCGGTTGAGGAGCCGCATGACGCCCTTCGGCAGGAAAAGCGTGACGAAGACGAAGATCGCGCCGAGGAAGTAGAGCCAGTACTCCGGGAACGCGACCGTGAAGAAGCTCTTGGCACCGTTCACGATTGCGGCGCCGACGATCGCGCCGGCCAGCGTGCCGCGGCCGCCGACCGCCACCCAGATGGCGATCTCGATCGAATTCGCCGGCGACATCTCGCTTGGATTGATGATGCCGACCTGCGGCACGTACAGCGCCCCGGCGATGCCGCAGAGCACGGCCGAGGCGGTGAAGATCGCCACCTTGTAATGCACCGGGTCGTAGCCGCAGAACATGACCCGCTGCTCCGCGTCGCGGATCGCGGTCAGCACGCGGCCGAACTTGGAAGTCACTACCCAGCGCGCAAGCAGCAGCGTGGCCATCAGGACCGCGGCCGTGATGACGAAGAGCGCCATGCGCGTGCCGGGCGTGGTGATCGGGAAGCCGAGGATGCGCTTGAAGTCGGTGAAGCCGTTGTTGCCGCCGAAGCCGGTGTTGTTGCGGAAGAAGAGCAGCATGGCGGCGAAGGTCAGCGCCTGCGTGATGATGGAGAAGTAGACGCCCTTCACGCGAGAGCGGAAGGCGAAGAAGCCGAACACGAACGCCAGCGCGCCGGGCACCAGCACCACGAGGAGCGCGGCCCACCAGAAGTGCTCGGTCATCGCCCATTGCCAGGGATAGTCCTTCCAGTCCAGGAACACCATGAAGTCCGGCAGGCTCGACTGGTACTGCCCCTCGCGCCCGATCTGGCGCATGAGGTACATGCCCATCGCATAGCCGC
>JBHELS010000315.1:0-3059 GCA_046263015.1 Burkholderiales bacterium
GCGATCGATTTCCTCGACTTGGTCACGACCGGCTTCTGCCCGGCGATCTTCGTCATGTCGGCAACCGCGTTATCGAGCACCTTCTTGTCGCTCGTCGTCTCGCCCACGCCCATGTTGATGGTGATCTTCTTGATGCGCGGCACCTGCATGACGCTCTTGTAGCCGTACTTCTGCGTAAGCTCGGGCACCACCTTCTCGCGGTAGTACAGGGCAAGACGCGCGGGCGGCGCCGGCACCTGCGGCGCGTCGGCTTTCGGCGCGGCCGCGGCGGGCTTCGCCGCCTCTTTCTTCTGCTGGGCTTTCGCCTGCGGCGGCTGCGCGGGCTTCGCCTGCGCCTTCGGCTCGCCTTTGCCTTTCGCTTGCTTCGGGTCCTTCGGGTCCTTGTCCTTTGCCATGGCTACGCTTCCACTTGCTCGCCGTTTCCTTTGAAGACGCGCACCTTGCGGCCATCTTCCAGCGTCTTCATCCCGGAGCGATCGGCTTTTTTGGTCGCCGGGTTGTAGAGCGCGATCTTCGCCACGTGGATCGGCAGATCCTTGTCGACGATGCCGCCCGTCTGGCCGCGCATCGGATTGGGGCGCTGGTTCTTCTTCACGCGGTTCACGCCCTCGACCACCACGTGCTGGTCGTCGACGCGGCGGAGCACGGTGCCGCGCTTGCCCTTGTCGCGCCCGGAGATGACGATGATCTCGTCGCCTTTCTTGATGCGCACCATCACAGCACCTCGGGCGCGAGCGATACGATCTTCATGAACTGCTCTGTCCTCAGTTCGCGAGTCACCGGCCCGAAAATGCGCGTGCCGATCGGCTCCATTTTCGGCGTGAGAAGCACCGCCGCGTTGCGGTCGAAGCGGATGAGCGAGCCATCCGAGCGGCGAACGCCCTTGGCGGTGCGCACCACGACCGCATGGTAGATCTCGCCCTTTTTCACCCGGCCGCGCGGCGCCGCGTCCTTGACGCTCACCTTGATCACGTCGCCGATCGAGGCATAGCGCCGCTTCGAGCCGCCCAGCACCTTGATGCACATGACGGCGCGTGCACCGGTGTTGTCGGCGACGTCCAGCACCGACTCCATTTGAATCATTGCTCTCTCTCCACTCCAACTTGCGGCCCTAGGGTACGGGAGACCGAGTCTCCCGTATGACTGCAGCGCCGCAGTTTTGGACCCCGTCCGGGGCTAGGAAGGCCGCGATTTTACTCTAAACGGCCTTCGATTTTTCGATCAAACGCGTGACGCGCCATGCCTTGGTGCGCGACATCGGACGGCATTCGGCGATCTCGACCCAGTCGCCCTCGCCGAATTCGCCGCTCTCGACATGCGCGTGGTATTTCTTCGAGCGGGTGATGGTCTTGCCCATCATCGGATCGCGCACCCGGCGCTCGACGCGTACGACGAGCGTCTTTTGCATCTTGTTGCTCGTCACACGGCCGATCAGCTTCCTCTGGTTCTTCACGGGCGTTGCGGGCGCCGGCGAGCTCTGCGGTTCTGCGTTACTACTCATTTGGTCCTCTTCTCCCTGATGATGGTGCGCACGCGCGCGATGTCGCGCCGCACCTTCTTCAGCTGGCTCGTGTTGCTGAGCTGCTGGGTGGCGAGCTGCATGCGAAGCCCAAACTGCGCTCTCAGCAGCGCTTCCAGCTCCTTTTGCAGATCCGCAGGCTCCTTACCGCGCAGTTCGCTCGGCTTCATCGCTTAGCCCCCAAGAACGCGTTGCACGACGACGGTGCGGAAAGGCAGCTTGGCTGCGGCGAGCGCGAACGCTTCCTTGGCAAGCACCTCGGTCACGCCGTCCATCTCGAAGATGATCTTGCCGGGCTGGATCTCGGAGACGAAGTACTCCGGGTTGCCCTTGCCGTTGCCCATGCGCACTTCCGCCGGCTTTTGCGACACCGGCTTGTCGGGAAAGACGCGGATCCAGATGCGGCCGCCGCGCTTGATATGGCGCGACATGGCACGACGACCGGCTTCGAGCTGGCGCGCCGTAAGCCGGCCTCGGGTCGTCGCCTTCAGGCCGAACTCGCCAAAGGAGACCTTGGCGCCGCGCGTGGCGACGCCGGTATTGCGGCCTTTTTGCTGCTTGCGGTATTTCGTGCGTGCCGGTTGCAACATGGCTTATTCCTTTTCGCCGCCGCCGTCGGGCTTCGAGCCGCCGTCGGCTTTGGGCGCCTCGTCCTTCACGACTTTCTTCGGTCGCTTGACGGTGGTCTTGGGCGCCGGACCGGCGTCCTTGCGCGGCGGTCGCTTGTCGCCCGCCGCTCCTTCGCCGCGCGGCTTGCCGGGCGCGCCGCGGCGCTGCCCGGGGCGTGGCGCCGGCTTCTTGGCGCGCTTCGGTTCTGCCGGCGCTTCGGGTTGCGCGACTGGCGCCCCAGCGGCCGCCGCCGCAGCGGCGGCCTGAGCGTCGGCCTTGGGCGCAACCTCGCCTTTATAGACCCAGCACTTGATGCCGATCACGCCATAGGTGGTCTTCGCCTCGCCCAACCCGTAGTCGATGTCGGCGCGCAGGGTATGAAGCGGCACGCGGCCTTCGCGATACCACTCGGTGCGGGCGATTTCGATGCCGTTCAGCCGTCCGGCGCTCATGATCTTGACGCCCTGCGCGCCCAGACGCATGGCGTTCTGCATGGCGCGCTTCATCGCTCGGCGGAACATGATGCGCTTTTCGAGCTGCTGGGCGATCGAGTCGGCGATCAGCTGCGCATCGATCTCGGGCTTCCTGATTTCCTCGATGTTCACGTGCACCTGCTGCACGCCCATGATGCGGCGAAGCTCGGCCTTGAGGGCCTCGATCTCCTCGCCCTTCTTGCCGATGACGACGCCGGGACGGGCGGAGAAAATGGTGATGCGCGCATCCTTGGCGGGCCGCTCGATGAGCACTCTGCCGACCGACGCGTGCGCCAGCTTGCGCTTGAGAAAGTCGCGCACCTTGATGTCTTCGGCGAGCATCGGCGCGAAGTTCTTGGTGTTCGCGTACCAGCGCGAGCTCCAGTTCTTGTTCACCGCGAGGCGAAAGCCCACGGGGTTGATCTTCTGACCCATCAGTCACCCACCGTTATAAAGAT
>JBHELS010000316.1:0-5876 GCA_046263015.1 Burkholderiales bacterium
ACGTTACGCGAGCGATGCGGGTACGACCATAGCAGGATGGGGATGATCGTACCGCCAGGAAGCTGGGCGCTTTCATACTGCAAGGCCTAGGGACGCCGCCCTGTCTCGTTTCATGCAACGACGGCGACTACGGCATCGTGACGATCGCAATTTGCCGCAAGCAGCCGGACACGTCACGCTTGGCGGACGTCGGCAAACTTTGAGCCCTCGAGGTTGACCATCATGGATCGCGGATTTCGTGACGACAATGTGCTCGTGCTGCAAGGCGGTGGCGCGCTCGGCTCCTATCAGGCCGGCGTGTTCGAGGCGCTCGCCGCCGAAGGCATCGCGCCGAACTGGGTCGCCGGCATCTCGATCGGCGCAATCAACGCCGCTCTGATCACCGGCAATGCGCCGGGCGAGCGCGTACCCCGGCTTCGGGAGTTCTGGGAACTCGTGAGCTCTGCCATGCTGGCGCCGGCGTGGGCGCCTGACGGATTCACGCACCGCTGGCTGAACGGCCTCGCGGCGACGCAAGCACTCTTCTTCGGCGTGCCGGGCTTTTTCACGCCGCGGGTGCCACCAGCGCCGTTCCAGCCGCGCGGCTCGGTCGCCGCCATCAGCTATTACGACACGACGCCGCTCAAGGACACGCTCGCGCGCCTGATCGACTTCGAGCGCCTTAACTCGGGCGAGGTCCGCCTTTCGCTAGCGGCCGTGAACGCGCGCACGGGCAATCTCACCGATTTCGATAGCGGCAAGCAGCGGCTCGACGTGCGCCACATCCTGGCGAGCGGCGCGCTGCCGCCAGGATTTCCGCCGGTGGAGATCGACGGCGAGCACTACTGGGACGGCGGCCTCGCGTCGAACACGCCGCTCAACTACGTGGTCGATCAGCCGGGCAGCGGGCGGCGCACCGTTTTCCAGGTCGACCTCTTTCCCGCCCGCGGGCCGCTGCCCGACACGCTGGAGCGCGTCACTGAGCGCGAGAAGGACATCCGCTACTCGAGCCGCACGCGACTCAACACCGATATGGATGTGCGGCGCCGGCGCGTCGCCGCGGCGGCGATGCGGCTCATGGAGAAGCTGCCACCGGGCCTGCGCGACGATCCCGACGCCCGCGAGGTGTTGGCGGCACTGCGCGCGAATAGCGTGAGTCTCGACATCGTCCACCTCATTTACCGCGCGAAGCGCTACGAAAACCACGCGAAGGACTACGAGTTCTCGCGCCTCACGATGCGCGAGCACTGGGCCGCTGGACACGCCGACGTCATGCAGACGCTGCACGATCCGCGCTGGACCGACCGCGGCCCGGCCGAGCTCTACGGGGTGCGCGTATTCGACCTCGTCAATCCCGAACGTACCGCCGCCATCACCGGAGCAAGCAACGTTTCAAGAGGAGCGCTCAACTATGAACCTACGTAACAAGGTCGCCATCGTCACCGGGGCCGCGAGCGGCATCGGCAAGGAAATCGCCCTGCGCTATGCCCGCGAAGGCGCGAAGGTCGCCATCGCGGACCTCAATCTGCAGGCGGCGCAAGCGGTCGCCGGCGAGATCGCGCGCACGGGCGGCGCAGCGCTCGCCGTCGCCATGGACGTCACGAACGAGGAGCAGGTGAACGCGGCCGTCGCCGCGGTCGTGCGCGAATGGAACGGCGTGGACGTCCTGGTGAGCAACGCCGGCATCCAGATCGTCCATCCGATCGAAGAATTTCCGTTCGCCGAGTGGAAGAAGATGCTCGCCATCCATCTGGACGGCGCTTTCCTCACCACGCGCGCGGTGCTGCCGCACATGCAGCGCTCAGGGCGCGGCGGCAGCATCATCTACATGGGCTCGGTGCACTCGAAGGAAGCGTCGGTGCTGAAATCGGCGTATGTCACGGCGAAGCACGGGCTGATCGGCCTCGCCAAGACTGTCGCTAAAGAGGGCGGGAAGCACGGCATCCGCGCCAACGTCATCTGCCCGGGCTTCGTGCGCACACCGCTCGTCGATAAGCAGATCCCGGAACAGGCAAAGGCCCTTGGCATCAGCGAGCAGGACGTCGTCAAGAAGGTGATGCTCAAGGAGACGGTGGACGGCGAATTCACCACCGTCGAGGACGTCGCCGAGGTTGCACTGCTTTTCGCGGGCTTCGAGTCGAACGCGCTCACCGGCCAGTCGCTCGTGGTCAGCCACGGCTGGTACATGCAGTGAGCTGAATCCCGCGCAACGGGAGATTTACCTGCGGCCGGTGCGCGCCACCCATAACGTCGCGCCTTCCGCGCCGTAGCGCTCGGCGTGCGGCACGCCGTGCTCAAGCTCGAAGCGCTCACCCGCGCGGAGGTGCTGCGTGGGCTCCCCCACGGTGAGCCACATCTCGCCCTGGACGACGAGCACACGCACCGAGAACGGATGCGTGTGCGTGTCGACGACGGTGCCGGCTTTCCAACAGCGCTCGATCACCTCGTCGCAGCCGATCGCGCGCTGTTCGGCGGCGAAGGCTTCGAAGGTTGGCGTCATCGGCATGCTCCCATGGAGTTCGGGCTCCGTCCCGGAATCGGCTCAGTGGCGAGCGCGCAGGCTCGCCGCGTGCTCACTTTCGCTGAGCGGCTTCTTGCGGGCGAGCATTGCCGCCTCGCGCGATGTCGGCGCGCGCAGGTGCGGCCGCATTGGATGGCGTAGCGAGCGTCGAGCGAGCAGCGTGCGCAGCTTGTCGTCGCTCAGGTCCGACTCGGCGAGGCGGCGGAGCTGACCGCCCTCCACCGCCGCGATTGGCAGGCCGTCGCGATAAAGCACGCGGTTGCGATACATGGCCGGGACGCGGTCTTCCGGCGTGAGAATGCCGACGAGGTTGAGCGGATCCACTGCGCTCAATACCACCAGCTCATCGACCTTCTCCATCTTGCGCACCGCGCGCAAACGGCCCACGGCATCCGCGGCTGCGAATTGCTCGCCGCCGAAGCCGGCGACGAAGCGGCCGCCGCGGATCTCACCACGTGCTTCCAGGCGGCGATAGACGCGCACGAGATCGCGCCACGGCGGCAATTGCGACTCGCGCTGCAGCATCCCGCGGAACACTACACCGTAGCGCTTGACGAGCGCGCGGGCGATGGCCTCGACGTCATCGCTTTTCTCTGCGGTGAGTAGCGCCCATCGTCCGGCGGTCTCGACGAGCGTGCGGCGCTTGTCAGGCGGGGCGAGGAGCGCGCGCAACCCGGCAAAGCTGTCTGCCGTCGCTACGCCCGCACCGGCGAGCTCGGCGAGGCCGCGCTCGACGAACGCGGGCAAGAGTCCCGTCGCTTTCACGAGCTCGTGGAAGAACGAAGCGCCGCGCTTCTCCAGCGCTTCATGCACGGCCTTCGCTTCGGAGGTGAAATCGGCGCCCGGCTCGGCGGGCGCTTTCCAAATGTTCACGTGCTCGCGAAGAAGGAGCGCGATCGGCGAGCTGCGAAGCGGGGCCCGGCTACCCGGGGTCAGCCGGCCCCACGCGACGCGCCCGCTAAGGCAGAGCTGGTCGAGCTGCTCGCCGCCGTAGTCGGCGACGCGCGCGGGCAGCACGTCCGTCTCCCAGCCGGCAGCGGCGAGCTCGAAGCCTTCGAGCTCTTCCACCACGGCCGCCAGGCCTTCGACGCCCCGCACCTGGTCTTCGCCCGCGACATGCTGCCAATGCAGGAGGAAGCGAAGGAAATCGGCGGCGCTGACGGGCTCGATCTCGGCGCGCAGGCGATTCAGCGTATAGCGATGGATGCGCGCGAGCAGCCGTCGATCGCACCATTCGAGCTCGGCCGCGCCCGGCGTAAATCGACCGCGCAGGATCCGGCCTTGAGTCTCTAGCGCCTGCAGCGCGATATTCGCGTCCGGCACATCGAGCTGCGGTTCCGTCACCGGCCCGAGCACTTCCAGCCGGCTCGCGATGAGCTCGAGCGGCTCGTCGTCGATGCGCTCGAGCGCAAACCAGGCGTCGCCGCGCCGGATGGCTCTTTCGCCCAGCGCATCCAATAGCACTTGCCAATGCGGCGCGAGCTCCGCCTGCTTGACGTATCCCGCGACCATCAGCGCGTCGTACATCTCGTCCGGCGTTTGCGCGACCGGCCACGCTTCCTCGCGCACCCGCTCGATGGCGGCGGGATCGAGCGCACCCAGATCATCGGCGCTGCGCAGTTCGGTTGCCCGCCGAGTATAGACGGCGCGCGTGCGGCGCTCTTCCAGCGGCGCGTCGTCGAGGAACGTGTACACGGCGGAGTTCAGCAGCTCATGGGACAGCACCGACGGCTCCGGCGTATCACGTGCAATGGTCCGGATTTCGCCGGCATGCAGCCGTTGGAGCTGCGCTTCGAGGCCGTGCAGGTCGACCGCTTCCTCGAGCGCATCGCGAAGCGCTTGATTAACGAGCGGATGATCGGGAATCTCGCGCGCGCCGGGCAGATTGTCCTGGCATGCGGCGGCGTCGGGGAAGACCGCTTGCAAGAGATCCTCGGCGTACATGCGCTGCAGCTGATTCGGGATACGCGCGCCGCCGCGATTGCGCGGCACGGCGAGCGCGAGCGTGGTGCTCCAGCGCCAGCGCGTCTCGAAGATCGGCGAGGCGAGCACCGCCTGCTTTAGCGTTTCGGCGACGGTATTCGGATGCAGGTAGCGGAACACCTCTTCCAGCGGAAACGAGTGCTGGCTGCCGAGCGAGAGAATGATGCCTTCCTCGGTCGCCGCGGCCTGCAGCTCGAAATTGAATCCCTGGCAGAACTTCTTGCGCAGTGCGAGTCCCCATGCGCGATTGACGCGGCTACCGAAGGGTGCGTGCAACACGAGCTGCATCCCGCCCGATTCATCGAAGAAGCGCTCGAGCGCGATGCATTCGGCCGTGGGCACCACGCCAAGACTGCGTTTTGCTTCCGCCAGATACTGCGCGATCTGCTCCGCCGCGGAGCGCGCGAGACGCCAGTCGCGCTCGAGAAGCTCGATCGCGGCATCGAGCTCGCCGGGGCGGCGCGGCTCGTCGGGTCCCGGCAGCTCGAAATCGACCGCTGCGCGCAGACGCGACACGGCGTCGCTCATTTCATCGCTGCGCGCCGGTGCCTCGCCGAGCCAAAACGGCATCGAAGGCGGCTGACCTTGCGCGTCGGCGACGCGCACGACGCCATTGCCGATGCGCAGGATCCGCCATGAGGTGTTGCCCAGCTGGAAGACGTCGCCTGGCAGCGATTCGATGGCGAAGTCCTCGTTCAGCGTGCCAATGAAATGGCCTTCGGGCTCGAGCAGCACGCGATAGTCGAAGACCTCGGGAATCGCCCCGCCGTTGGTGATGGCGCTCATCCGCGAGCCTTTGCGCGCGCGCAGCTTATGGTTGAGCGAGTCGTAATGCAGGAGCGCCCCGCGCCGGCCGCGACGCGTCGCGTAGCCGCGTGCGAGCATTTCCACTACTTCCATGTACTGCGCCTTCGCAAGCTTGCGGTACGGATAGGCACGAGCGCAAAGCTCGAACAGGGCTTCCTCGTCCCATTCCTCTTCCGCCGCCGTCTCGGCGACGATCTGTTGCGCGAGGACATCGAGCGGCCGGTCGGGGACCTCAACGCGATCCAATTCACCGTCGTAGACCGAGCGCACCATCGCGGCACACTCGATGAGGTCGTCGCGCGTAAGCGGAAAGATGCGTCCCTTCGGCAGGCCCTTGATGGTGTGACCGGAGCGTCCGACACGCTGCAGAAATGTGGCGATGCGGTGCGGCGACGAGATCTGGCAGACGAGATCGACATGCCCGATATCGATCCCGAGTTCGAGCGAAGCGGTGGCCACCAGCACCTTGAGCTTGCCTTCGCGTAGCCGCTGCTCGGCGTCGAGCCGCGCCTCCTTGGCCAGGCTGCCGTGGTGCGCGGCGACGTATTCGGCACCCAGGCGCTCGGAGAGCTGGTGCGCCATGCGC
>JBHELS010000317.1:0-8301 GCA_046263015.1 Burkholderiales bacterium
CGCGACGCCGGCAAAGAGAAGCGAATGCGTGAAGCCACGGTGACCGTACTCCGAGGCGTAGGACACGCCGAGCCGCAGACCGATCACATCGAGATCCGGAAGCATCGAGCCGATCATGCCGCAGGCAAGCAAGCGCGAAGAAACCGCTTTGCCGCCAAGGCCTAGGCGTAGCGCGAGCGGCACCGCAGCGTGGGTGAATATGCTCGGCATGCGCTAGCCGTTGAATCGTTTTCCTTCCTTCGCGAGTTTTACGAGCAGCGGCGCAGGCTTCCACTGCTCGCCCTGGTAGCTCTTGCGGAACCGCTCGATCGCCGCCAGCACCTTGTCCAAGCCCACGGTGTCAGCATAGAACATTGGGCCGCCGCGGTACGGCGGGAAGCCGTAGCCGGTGAGATAGACCATGTCGATGTCGGAAGCGCGCAGCGCAATCCCTTCTTCCAATATATGGGCGCCTTCGTTCGCGAGCGCGTAGACGCAGCGCTCGACGACTTCGTCGTCCGAGATCGGGCGCGTCTGGTAGCCCATCTCGCGCCGGTACTGCGTGAGCATCTCCTCGACTTCGCGGTCGGGAATGGGTTTTCTGCTGCCCGGCTCGTAGCGGTACCAGCCGCGGCCGGCCTTCTGTCCGAACCAGCCTTTCTCGGGAATGCGGTCGGCGAACTTGCCGTAGACGAAATCCGGCCGCTCTTTTGCGCGCCGTTTCCTGATTTCCCAGCCGATGTCGTTGCCCGCCATGTCGTACATGGTGAAGGGCCCCATCGCCATGCCCCATTTAGCAAGCGCGCCGTCGATCTGCTGCGGCGTCGCGCCCTCGTCGAGTAAGAACAGGCTCTGCTGCACGTATTTCTCGAGCATGCGGTTGCCGATGAAGCCGTCGCATACGCCGCTGACCACGGGCACTTTCTTCAGCGTCTTGCCGAGCTTCATGGTCGTCGCGAGCACGTCCTTCGCCGTTTTCTCCGCGCGCACGACCTCTAACAAACGCATCACGTTCGCCGGCGAGAAAAAGTGCGTGCCCACCACCTCTTGCGGACGCTTTGTCGCCTCGGCAATCTTGTCGACGTCGAGCGTCGAGGTGTTCGTTGCGAGGATGGCGCCTTGCTTGGCAACGCCATCGAGCTTGCGGAAAAGATCCTGCTTCACGTCCATGCGCTCGAATACCGCCTCGACGATGATGTCCGCCTCGCGCACCGCATCGAGGTCGGTCGTCGGCTGGATGAGCGCCATGCGCTTGTCCATGTCTTCCTGCTTGAGCCGTCCCTTCTGCACGGTGCCCGCGTAGTTCTCGCGGATGCGCGCGAGGCCGCGATCGAGCGCTTCGCGCGTCGTATCGGTAAGGATCACCGGGATGCCGGCGTTGGCGAACGACATGGCGATGCCGCCGCCCATGGTGCCCGCGCCGACGACGGCCGCCCTCTTGATCGGGCGCACCGGCGTGTCCTCAGGAACGTCCGGAATCTTCGTCGTCTGGCGCTCGGCAAAGAACGCATGGCGCAGCGCCTTCGATTCGGTGGTGTTGACGAGATGCGCAAAGCGCTCGCGCTCGAATTTGCGGCCCTCGTCGAACGGCTTGCTGACTGCGGCTTCGACGCACGCCACGATTTCGAGCGGCGCGGGGTAGCCGCGCGAAGCCTTCGAAACCTCGTCGCGCACTTTCTTCAGGGCGACGTCCGCCTTGGCCTCCGCGTCGCGGATGCGCCGTAATGGCGCTCGCTCGGCAACGAGCTTGTTGGCATACACAACCGCGGCTTCCAGAAGGTCGCCGTTCTGCACGATCTCGTCGACAAGCCCAAGCTCGAGCGCCTCTTCAGAGGTGATGGGATTGCCGCTCGTCATCATTTGCACCGCCTTCGCCACCGGGATGATGCGCGGCAGGCGTTGCGTGCCGCCCGAGCCGGGGAGGATGCCGAGCTTGACTTCCGGCAGCCCGAGCTGTGCCTTCGGCGTGGCAATGCGGTAGTGGCAGGCGAGCGCGAGCTCGAGGCCGCCCCCCAGCGCGAAGCCCGCGATGGCGGCGACGAGCGGCTTTTTCATCGCGTCCTGGTAGTCGTTAACGTCGGGCAGATCCGGTTTCTCGCGCGGTTTTCCGAACTCGCGGATGTCGGCGCCGCCCGAGAAGCTCTTGCCGGCGCCGATCAGCACCGCTGCCTTCGCCTGCGGATCGGCGTCCGCGCGCTGCAGGCCCGCGAGTATGCCGGCGCGCAGCGCGTTGCCGAGGCCGTTGACCGGTGGGTTGTTGAGCGTGATGACGGCAACGCCGTCGCGTACGGCGTAGGCGGCAACTTCGGTCATACGAGTCTCCGAGGGGAGAACGATTCTATCTCGGTAGAATTAAAAGCAAAGGAGGAGGACGCTTGGCGGCAGAGCGAGGCGAGGCGCTGCTTCGCGTGCAGGATGTTGCTGTGCGCTTCGGCGGCATCGTCGCGCTCGACGGCGTGTCGTTCGACGTCGCGCCCGGCCGCATCGTCGGCCTGATCGGCCCGAATGGCGCCGGCAAGACGACGCTCTTCAACTGCATCTCGCGTCTTTACCCATGCGACCGCGGCGATATTCGCTTCGGCGGGACGTCGCTCCTTCGCCTCGCGCGCCACGAGGTCGTGACCCTCGGCATTGCGCGCACATTCCAGAACGTCGCGCTCTTTCGCACGATGAGCGTGCTCGACAACGTCATGGTCGGAGGGCACGCGAAGAGCTCCGGCGGCTTCTTCGCCAATGCGCTCAGGCTGCCTTTGGCGGTGCGCGCGGACGCCGAGGCGCGTGAGCGCGCGCGCGAGCTCCTCGCATTGCTCGAGCTCGAACGCGTGGCGCAGGTGCCGGTCGCGTCGCTGCCTTTCGGCACGCAGAAGCGGGTCGAGCTCGCGCGCGCGCTCGCCGCCGAGCCAAAACTGCTTCTCCTCGATGAGCCGGCGAGCGGGCTCAACCATGAAGAAGTCGGCGCCATCGGCAGCCTGATCCGCAACCTGCGCGAGCGTCTCGAGCTCACCGTGCTCCTCGTCGAGCACCACATGCAACTGCTGATGAATTTGTCCGATTGGGTGGTGGCGCTCAATTTCGGCAAGCGAATCGCCGAAGGACCGCCCGCCGAGGTGCGCAACCATCCCGAGCTGATACGCGCTTACCTCGGAGCGCCGGCGTGAGCGCCGTGCTCGAAGTTTCGGGGCTGCGCGCCGCGTACGGTGCGACGCGCGTGCTGCACGGACTCGCGTTCCGGCTGGAGGAGAGATCGATCACGGCGCTCCTCGGCGCGAACGGCGCCGGAAAGACGACCACGCTGCGCGCTCTCTGCGGCATGGTGCGGTCCGAGGGCGAGATTCGCTTCGGCGGCAAAAGGATCGACGGCCGGCGCACCGAGGACATCGTGCGCCTCGGCATCGCGCACGTGCCCGATGGCCGCGGCACCTTTTTGCATCTCACCACCGAAGAGAACCTGCGCCTCGGTGCCTATGCGCGCAAGGACAAGGCGCAGGTGGCGCGAGATCTGGAGCGCGTCTACACCTACTTTCCGCGGTTGAAGGAACGCTTGGGCCAGCAGGCAGGCACGCTCTCCGGCGGCGAGCAGCAGATGCTCGCGGTGTCGCGCGCGCTGATGCTGAAGCCGAAGCTCATGCTGCTCGATGAGCCATCGTTCGGTCTCGCGCCGCTCGTGGTGCGCGAGCTTTTCTCGATCCTGCGCACCATCAACGCCGATTCGGGTGTCAGCATGCTGCTCGTCGAGCAGAACGCCGCCATGGCGCTCGAGCTCGCGGACCGCGCCTGCGTCATCGAGACGGGGCGCCTGGTCCTCTCCGGCACCGCCGTCGAGCTCAAGCGAGACGACGCCGTGCGCCGCTCGTATCTCGGCTATTGATGGACGCGCTCCTCCATCAGATCTTCGCGGGCCTCGCCACCGGCGGCATTTATGCAAGCCTCGCGCTCGCGCTGGTGATGATCTACCAGGCGACGCACCTCGTAAATTTTGCGCAGGGCGAGATGGCGATGTTCAGCACCTATCTCGCCTGGTCGCTCGTCAACGCCGGCTTACCCTACTGGCCGGCGTTCCTTATCACGGTGGTCGCGGCGTTCGCGCTCGGCGTGGCGATCGAACGCATCGTCATCCGGCCGGTCGAGCGGGCGCCGGTGCTCGCGGTGGTCGTAGTGTTCATCGGGCTCCTCCTGATATTCAACAGCGTCGCGGGTTGGATCTTCACGTACACGATCAAGACGTTCCCGAGCCCGTTTCCGGGCGAGCCGGTGTTCGGACGCTACCTTTCGGCGCACGAGCTCGGCGCGATCGGCGTCACCCTCGTGGTGCTCGCGCTCCTCTATTTATTCTTCCGCTTCACGCCGCTCGGTCTCGCCATGCGCGCGGCGGCGCAAAATCCCGAGTCGAGCCGGTTGGTCGGCATCCGCGTCGGCTGGATGCTCGCGCTCGGCTGGGGACTCGCCGCCGCCGTGGGGGCCGTGGCCGGCATGATGGTGGCGCCGATCGTATATCTCGATCCGAACATGATGAGCGGCGTCCTCCTCTACGCCTTCGCCGCAGCGCTCGTGGGCGGCATCGATAATCCGGGCGGCGCGGTGATCGGAGGTTTCGTCGTCGGCGTGCTTGAAAATGTGCTCGGCGCCTTTGTCATCGGCAATGAGCTCAAGCTCTCGGTCGCGCTCGTGATCATCATCGGCGTGCTGCTCGTCAAGCCGACCGGGTTCTTCGGCCGCGCGCACGTGACCCGCGTATGAACCGGAAAATAGGGACAGTCCCTGTTTTTCTCGCGGTGGCGCTCACCGTCCTTGTCTGCGTGCTGCCGTTTGTCCTCAGCAATTACCGGACGTTTCAGCTGACCCTGGTTCTCGTCTACGCCATCGCGCTCCTCGGGCTGAATATTCTGACGGGCTACAACGGCCAGATCTCGCTCGGCCATGGCGCCTTCTATGCGCTCGGCGCCTATTGCGCCGCGATTCTCATGGACAAGCTGGGCGCGCCCTACTGGACCACGGTTCCGGCCGCCGGGCTCGTCTGCCTGGTCGTCGGGTTCCTGTTCGGGCTGCCGGCGCTCAGGCTCGAGGGGTTATATCTCGCGCTCGCCACCTTTGCGCTCGGTGTTGCAATGCCGCAGCTCCTCAAGTACCACGCCCTCGAGCAGTGGACGGGCGGCGTGCAGGGCATCGTCATCCAAAAACCGGACCCGCCTGCGTTCCTTAATGCGCTGGGACTGCCCCTCAACCCCGATCGCTGGTTATATTTCTTTACCTTGGCGATCACGGTGCTGATGTTCATCCTCGGCTGGAACCTGCTGCGCGGACGGATTGGGCGGGCGTTGATCGCCATCCGCGACCAGCACATCGCCGCACAGGCGATGGGCATCCATAACGCCGTCTATAAATCGCTCGCTTTCGGCGTCTCGGCCATGTTCACCGGCATCGCCGGCGCGCTCGGCGCCATTGCGGTCCAGTTCGTCGCCCCCGATAGCTTCAATATCTTCCTGTCGATCATGCTGCTGGTCGGCATCGTGGTCGGCGGGCTCGCTTCCATCTCGGGCGCGCTCTACGGCGCGCTCTTCATCCAGTTCGTGCCGAACATCGCCGACGAAATCTCGAAGGCCGCTCCCTGGGCGATCTTCGGTGTCTTCATGATTGTCTTTGTCTACCTGATGCCGACCGGCGTCGCGGGCGCATTGCGCCTGCTCATTTCGAGAAGGAGTTCACCATGAAAAGCCTCATTCCGATCGCCGTGCTTGCCGCGGCGCTCTCCGTTCCAGCGCAGGCGCAGAAGAAATACGACCCGGGCGCGAACGACAAGGAGATCAAGATCGGCAACACCAACCCGTACAGCGGCCCGGCGTCCGCCTACGGCCAGATCGGCAAGGCGATCGCCGCGTATTTCAAGATGGTGAACGACCAGGGCGGCATCAATGGCCGCAAGATCAACTTCGTCAGCTACGACGATTCGTACAGCCCGCCGAAGACGGTCGAGATGGCGAGAAAGCTGGTCGAGCAGGACCAGGTGCTGTTCCTCTTCCAGACGCTCGGCACGCCGTCGAACACGGCGATCCACAAGTACATGAACGGCATGAAGGTGCCGCAGCTCTTCGTCGCGACCGGCGCGTCCAAGTGGAACGATCCCAAGCATTTCAAATGGACCATGGGCTGGCAGCCCAACTATCACACCGAAGGCATGGTCTACGCGAAGCACATTCTGCAGACGAAGCCGAACGCCAAGATCGGAGTCCTTTATCAGAACGACGACTATGGCAAGGACTATCTCAAGGGCATGGAGGATGGCCTGGGCGACAAGGCGAAGTCGATGATCGTCGCCAAGGCCTCCTACGAGGTGAGCGATCCCACGGTCGACTCGCAGATCGTGCAGCTGCAGGCTTCCGGCGCCGACGTCTTCTTCAATGTCGGCACGCCGAAGTTCTCCGCGCAGGCGATCCGCAAGGCGTACGACATCGGCTGGAAGCCGGTCCAGTATCTGAACAACGTCTCGATTTCGGTTGGCGCCGTGCTGCAGCCCGCGGGCCTCGAGAAGTCGGTCGGCCTGATCACCGCCGCGTACCTCAAGGAGGATACCGATCCGCAGTGGTCGAAGGACGCCGGCATGGAGCAGTGGCGCCAGTTCATGGCGAAGTACATGCCGGAGGCCAATCGTGCCGATAACTTCAATGTCTATGGCTACACGGTAGGCGCGACGCTCGCGCAGGTGCTAAAGCAGTGCGGCGATAACCTGACCCGCGACAATGTCATCCGGCAGGCGGCGAGCATCAAGAACCTGCGCCTCGAGACGCTGCTTCCCGGCATCATGATCGCCACCGCCGCGGAGGACTATGCGCCGCTCGAGGCGGTGCAGCTCCAGCGCTTCAACGGCAAACAGTGGGAGCTCTTCGGCAACGTGATGACGAACCAATAGCACTTCGCTTTTCCGAGGAGAGGCGCATGCAAGGCCTGATGATGGACATGCCGCTCTTGATCAGCAGCCTGATCAAGCACGCGGACCGACACCACGGCGCGACCGAGATCGTCTCGAAGACGGTCGAAGGGGCAATGCACCGCTACACCTACCGCGACGCGCACCAGCGGGCGCGTAAGCTCGCCAACGCGCTAAAGCGCCTCGGCGTCGGCCCGCAAGAGCGCGTCGCGACGCTCGCCTGGAACGGCCATCGGCACTTCGAGGTCTATTACGCCGTGGCGGGGAGCGGCGCGGTCATCCATACCATCAACCCGCGCCTCTTCCCGGACCAGATCAACTACATCGGCAACCATGCCGAGGACAAGGTGGTGTTCTACGACACCACCTTCACGCCGCTCATCGAGAAGCTGAAGCCGCAGCTGAACACGGTGAAGCACTGGGTGGCGATGAACGACGAGTACGAAAAGCTCATCGGCCCGGAAAGCGATAGCTACGACTGGCCGTCTTTCGACGAGAACACCGCGGCGTGCCTGTGCTACACCTCGGGCACGACCGGCAATCCGAAAGGCGCGCTCTATTCGCATCGCTCGACCATCATCCACGCGTACGCATCGGCGCTGCCCGACGCGATCAACCTCTCCGCGCGCGACGTCATCCTGCCGGTGGTTCCCATGTTTCATGTCAACGCCTGGGGGTTACCGTATGCATGCGCGCTCGTCGGCGCGAAGCTCGTCTTCCCGGCGCAGCACCTGGACGGCAAGAGCTTGCACGAGCTCTTCGAGCGCGAGGAAGTGACCATGAGCGCCGGGGTGCCGACGGTGTGGCTCGGGCTCCTCAATTACATGAAGGAGCAGAAGCTGCGCTTCTCGACCCTGAAGCGTGTGGTGATCGGCGGCTCGGCGTGTCCGCCGGCCATGATCCGGGCCTTCCAGGAGGAGTACGGCGTCGAAGTGCTGCACGCCTGGGGCATGACCGAGATGAGCCCGCTCGGCACCGCGACGACCTTTAAGGCGAAGCACATGAAGTGGAATGGCGAGGAGCGCACGAAGCTGCAGTACAAGCAGGGCCGCGTGCTCTTCGGCGTCGATATGCGCATCGTCGACGAGAACGCAAAAGAGCTGCCCTGGGACGGCAAGGCCTTCGGCGACCTGCAGGTGCGCGGGCCCTGGGTGATCAAGAGCTATTTCAAGGGCGAGGGCGGCGAGCCGCTCAGAGACGGCTGGTTCCCCACGGGCGATGTCTGCACCATCGATGCGGATGGCTACATCCAGGTCACCGACCGCTCCAAGGATGTGATCAAGTCGGGCGGCGAATGGATCAGCTCGATCGATCTCGAGAACATCGCCGTCGCCCATCCGGCGATCGCCGAGGCGGCGGTGATCGGGGTCAAGCATCCGAAGTGGGACGAGCGGCCGATC
>JBHELS010000318.1:0-6903 GCA_046263015.1 Burkholderiales bacterium
GCGTCGACCATGGCCCAGGCGTCGTCGATCAGCTCCTTCGCGCGCTCGGCGGTCTTGCCCTGCGCGAAGAAGCCGCCGAGCTGCGGCATGCGCATCGGCGTGATGCCGATGTGCCCCTGCACGGGAATCCCTGCCTTGACGATCGCCTCGATGTACTTCGCGTGGTGCTGGTTGCCTTCGCACTTCATCACCTCGGCGCCGCCCTGCGAGACGTATTTCGCGGCGTTGTCGACCGCCTGCTGCGCCGACAGATGGAAGCTCATGTAGGGCATGTCGACCATGCGCAGGCCGTACTTCGAGCCGCGCTTCACCGCCTGCGCCATGAACATCACTTCCTCGAAGGAAACCGAGGTGGTGCTCTCGTGGCCGAAGAGCACCATGCCGCCCGTATCGGAGACGCACAGGATGTCGATGCCCACCCGGTCGGCGATGATTGCCGTCTCGTAGTCGTACACGGCGAGCTGCACGATCGGCTCGCCCTTCTTCATCTTCTCCATCAGCGTCGGGATGGTGACCTTCTTGCGCGCCGCGGTTTTTCCATCGGCGCTTGCTGCCGGTTTCTGCTCGGCCATACGGTTGTCCTCCTCGGGTGACGCGCCTTGGATAGCAAGACCTCAGTCGGAATGCAAGCGCGCTGGAGAACGGGCGCAGCGCGCCCGTTTCAGAATGAAACTCTCATGTCACCGCGAAACATCTCTGCGCGTGCGCTTAAGTCCCCACTGGCGCCGGCGCATCCAGAGCGCCTTTCTGCCGATGCCGAGCATACGCGCGAGCTCGGTCTCGCTGTGCGAGTCCTGGAAGCGCTCGATCACCTCGCGGATGTATTCCTCGATGGCAAGCGGCCGCGCGCCTCCCGGGAGCGGCGTCGCGGCGCGCACCATGGGCAGTGCCGGCGCCACCTCGGCGAGATCGCGTCCCGTCAGGGTCTCGCTCTCGGCGAGGATGACGGCGCGCTCGATCATGTTCTCGAGCTCGCGCACGTTGCCGGGCCACGGATGATTCTCGACGAAGGCGCTGAATTCGGCGTCGAAGCCGGCGATGCGCTTGCCGAGCCTGCGCGCGTAGTGCTCGGCGAACTGGCGCGCAAGGCGGAGCGCATCGCCCGCCCGCTCGCGTAGCGGCGGCAGCTCGATCGAGATGACGTTCAGCCGATAGTAGAGATCCTTGCGGAACTGGCCGCGCTCGGCGGCGCCGGCAAGGTCGCGATGCGTCGCCGCGATCACGCGCACGTCGACCGGGTACTGGCGGCGCACGACTTTCTCTTCGAGCACATGCACGAGCTTCACCTGCAGCGCCGGCGGCAGTTCCGAAGCCTCGTCAATGAAAAGCGTCCCGCCGTCGGCCTGCAATACCAGGCCGTCGTCGCGCTCGCGGCCGAAGAGCTCGGCGTCGAGCTGCTCGCGCGGCAGGGCACCGCAATCGACCGGCACGAACGGGCCATCGGCGCGCGGGCTCGCGTTATGGAGCGCGAGCGCGAGCCGCTCCTTGCCGGTGCCGTTTTCACCCGTGATCAGCACGTGCGCATCGGCCGGCCCGGCTTTGCGCACGAGCTCCGCGACACGGCGCATCGCCGGGCTCTCGGCGACGAGCGGCCAGTGGCCATAGGCGCGCTTCAGGCTGCGCTTGAGGACCGCGTTCTCGCGCTTGATGCGCCGCTCGTTCAGCGCCCGATCGACGGCGTGCAGGAATTCTTCGTTGTCGAAGGGCTTGATCAGATAATCGACCGCCCCGGCGCGCAGCGCGCCGATCGCGCTCTCGAGCGACGAGTAGCTCGTGATCATGATCACGGGCAGCTTCGGCCGCTCGGCATGCAGGCGCGTGATCACGTCGAGCCCGGTGCCATCGGGCAGCTTGAGGTCGGTGATCACCAGAGCGGGCTCGGCGGCCGCGACGCTCTCGAGGGCGCGGCGCACCGTTGCGGCGCGCTCGGCGACATAGCCTTCGCGCGTGAGGAGAAGATCGATCACTTCGGCGAGGCCCGGGTCGTCGTCGACCACGAGCACGCGCGGCCCCTTGCGCGTCGGTCTCGGGTTCACGCCGGCGCGAGCGGCAGCGTGATTTCGAAACAGGCGCCGCCCTCCGCGTGGTTGTAGGCGCGGATTGCGCCGCCCAGCTCGTGCGTGATCTCGCTGCTGATGGCGAGCCCCAGGCCGATGCCCTCGCCCGCCGCCTTGGTGCTGAAGAAAGGATCGAAGACGCGCGCGAGACTTTCGGGGGCGATGCCGGGGCCGCTGTCGTGAATGACAATCACCGCCGCGCCCGCTTCGCGGCGGACGCTCGCATCGACGCGGCCTTCGCCGCGCATCGCCTGAGCGGCGTTCAGCAGGATGTTGAACAGCACCTGCTCGATATGCCCACCGCGCGCGAGGACCTGCACGCCAGTCGCGCCGCGGCAGGAGACCGAGACGCCCGGCGCCTGATCGCTGTGACGCAGGAGCGCGATCGCAGCCTCCATGGCGGCGTCGAGGGCGAGCGGCGCGGGCGCGTCGTCGCCGGCGCGGGAAAAATCGCCGAGCTTGCGCGTGATCGCGAGCACCCGCGCGATGTTGGCGCCAATCGAAGCGAGGCCCTTTTCCAGCGTCTCGGCGTTGACGCCGCGCTTCGATTGCAGGATCTGCAGCATGGAGTGGACCGCGGCGAGCGGGTTCGACACCTCGTGGCAGACGCCCGCTAGCATGAAGCCGAGCGCCGCGAGGCGCTGCGTCTGGGCATCCTGGGTCCGCACCACCGTCAGGGTGCATTCCCCGATCGCGGCCAGCGTGAGCTTTGCCGACTCGCGCATGCCGCCAGGCGGCGCGTCGCGCATTGCCGCATTGGTATGGAGGAGCGCGCCGTCGTCCGCGCTCAGCATGGCCGGCGCCGGCAGCGCATCGATCAAGGCTCGCAGATCCGCGGCGAGCGCTGGGGCGTCGGACTTCAGCAGGCGCCCGGTCTTCATGCGGGGCGCATCGCCGGCCGCGGCATCACGCGCTCGTCGATCGGCAGACACAGCACCGCCGCGATGATGGAGAGCGCGATCGCCGCGAGCCAGACGAGCTGATAGGACCCGGTGGCATCGAAGATCGCGCCGCCCGCCCAGGCGCCGAGAAAGCCGCCGAGCTGGTGACCGAGAAAGGCCATCGAGAAAAGCGTCGACAGGTACTTCACGCCGAAGATCTGCCCGACGAGCGAATTCGTGAGCGGCACGGTCGCGAGCCAGGTCAGCCCGAGCACCGCCGCAAACACATACGTTCCGGCGGCGGATACCGGCATGGCCAGGTAGACAGTGATCGCCACAGCGCGAACCGCGTATAGCCAAGCAAGCAGCAGCTTCTTGCTGTAACGGCCGCCCAGGGCGCCTGCGGCGTACGAGCCGATGATGTTGCAGAAACCGATGGTCGCGAGCGCCGTCATCCCTTGCGTCGGGCTCAGGCCGCGGTCGACGGCATAGGCGGGCAAATGCGTCATGACGAACACCGTCTGAAAGCCGCAGACGAAGAAGCTGCTGGTGAGGAGCCAGAAGCCGCGGTGCTGCATCGCTTCGACGAGCGCCGCGCCGATCGATTGCTCGCTCTCGTGCGCCGCGTTGTTGCGGCCGGCGAGCGCGGTGGCGAGCGGCATGATGAGGAAGGCGATGGCGCCGAGCACGGTCAGCGCGCCGACCCAGCCATAGGAGGAGATGAGCGCCTGGCCGCCCGGCAGCATGGCGAATTGACCGAGCGAGCCGCAGGCGCCGGCCGCACCCACCGCGAAGCTCCGCCGCTCGGGCGGAAAGGCGCGCGCCACGACGCCGAGGACGACGCCAAAGCCGGTGCACGCGAGGCCGACGCCGATCAGAAGTCCCGTGGTGACGTTCAAGTCGAGCGGCGTCGCCGAGTGCGCCATGGCGATGAGCCCGAGCCCATAGGCGAGGCCGCCGAGCACCAGCACGCGCCCCGCTCCATAGCGATCGGCGATCGCGCCGGCGACCGGCATGCCGAGCCCCCAGACCAGGTTCTGGAGCGCAATCGCAAACGAGAACACCTCGCGGCCGCAGCCGAGATCGAGCGTCATCGGCCGCAAGAAAAGACCGAAGCTCTGGCGCGTGCCGAGGGCGAGCATGAGAATCAGCCCGCCGCAGATCAGCACCACCGTGGGGGTGCGCCAGCCGAGCGTACGACCCTTGTGCAAATCGCCTCCTCCGCGAACGGCAGAGGGTACCTCAACCGCCCACGACTGGCGACGAGCGGAGCGCCGGGGTCTAGGTCAGTCGAACGCGCAGGAGCCCGGACCGCGGGGATCACCGCAGGTGCCGCAGGGTCCGCTCGCCGCGGGCGCTTCCGCGCCATTCGACTGCGCGGCGAAGACCGAGAGCTTCTTCTCGAGCTCCGGGCTCGCGCATCGCTCGCAGCTCGGCGTGTCGGCCGTGCGCACCAGCGTCTCGAACTCGTGTCCGCAGGCGCGGCAGGCGTATTCGAAGATCGGCATGGCTGCGATTCTATGACGCTTGGGACAATGGGGTGATCGCGGCGAGCTTCTCGCGGATGTCTTGCGGAAACGCCACGCCTTGGCGCGCCGCCGTATCGAAGCACACCTCGACCGTCTTCTGTGTCGCGCAATGGGTCATCGAATCGGCCTCGTAGAGGCGCATCTCGTGGCGGAAGCTCTTCGTGCCGACGCGCGTCACGGCGCCGCGCACGAGGATTAGCTGGCCGGCGCGGATCTCGTGGTGGAAGTCGATGCTGAGCGTCGCGACCACGGTGCCCAGGCCGCGGGCGCGGAATTCCTCAAGCGAGAAGCCGGCCATGCGCGGGATATGCCAGCCGGCATCGTCGAAGCACGCCGCATAGTGGCGCACGTTCATGTGTCCGTAGACGTCGCAGTGCGCCGGCATGACGATGGTGCGGGAGAGATCGAACCATTTTTCGGGCGCGCTGCTCGGCATGGCGGCGAGATTGTATGCTTCGCGCATGTTCCGCCCAAACGCGTTGAAGGCGCGCCTTGGCGCCGGCAAGCGCGCGCTCGGCTGCTGGACGGTGCTTGGCGCGCCGCCCGTGATCGAGCTTCTTGCGCTCTGCGGCTTCGACTTCCTGCTCTTGGATCAGGAGCACGGGTTCGGCGAACCCTCGGCGCTCCTGCACTCGCTGCAGGCGATGGCAGCGACGCCGAATTGCAGCTCGATCGTGCGCGTGCCCTCGAACGATGCGAACTATCTAAAGCGCGTGCTCGACGCCGGCGTCGAAGGCGTCATGGTGCCCAACGTCGAGACGGCCGAAGACGCGCGCGCGGTGGTCGCCGCGTGCCGCTATCCGCCCGCCGGGCGGCGCGGCTCGGCGCTCGGCTCGGCGCGCGCTTCCGATTACGGCATCCGCGCTCCGGACTATCGCAAGAGCGCGGCGGACGAGCTTCTCATCATCTGCCAGATCGAATCGCCGAAAGCGGTTGAGAACATCGAGGCGATCGCCGCGGTAGAGGGCGTCGACGTGCTCTTCATAGGACCGCACGACCTCTCGGGTACGGTGGGGCAGCTCGGTGACCTCAAGCATCCTGAGGTGGCGCGCCTGATTGCCCGGGCGGAGGACGGGATCAGGAAGAGCGGTAAGCCGATGGGCACGGTGCCGCACCCGGGGGCGACCTGGCGCGAGATGTTCCAGCGCGGCTATCACATGATCAATGCGGGGAGCGACGTCGGGCGGCTGCGCGACGCCGCGCTCGCCGAGCTGAAGGAGTTCCGCAGTGTTTACCCTTAATGCGCTACCGCCCGCGCTCGATGCGCGCCTGGTCGAGAAGCTCGTGCACGCGGAACCGGCGACCATCGGTCACTTCCGCAACTGGGGCTTCATGGATCCGGCGATCCGCGCCATGCAGCCCGATGTGCGCATCGCCGGCCCCGCGGTCACCGTACGCGCACCAGGGGTCGACGGCACGGTCGTCGGCTACGCGCTCGGCCAGGTGCGCCGCGGCGACGTGCTCGTGATCGATCGCTGCGGCGATCATCGCCACGCCGCCTTCGGCGGCCTCGTCGCCTATGCCTGCAAGGTCGCAGGCCTCGCCGGTGTCATCATCGACGGCGTCGCGACCGATATCGGCGAGGTGCGCAAATACGCCGTGCCGCTCTGGTGCCGCGGCCTCTCGGCCGTCACCACGAAGAGGATCGGCCTCGCGGGCGAGTTCTGCGTCCCCGTGAGCTGTGGCGGCGTCGACGTGAAGCCGGGCGACGTCATCATCGCCGACGAATGCGGCATCGTCGTGCTCGATCCGAAGGAAGCCGAAGCGGCCGCCGAACGCGCGATCGGCATGCAGGACGCCGAAGTCAAATCGCGCGCGCGGCTCGACGCCGGCGAGAAGCTCCCCGACATTTCCGGCGCGACCAAGATGCTCCAGGAAGCGCTGGCGAAGCAAAAAAGCTAATCGGGGTCAGAGCCCGATTTCAAAGTAAGTTGACGATTAAATCGGGCTCTGACCCCGATTTGCGAGCTCGAGGACGGCGCGCGTCATGACGCGCACGCCGATCGGGATTGCGAGGTCGTTGCAGTCGTAGTTCGCCCTGTGGATGGCGGTCTCGAGGCCGTCGATCTTCGAGCCGATGCGCAGATGCGCGGCCGGCACGCGCTCGGCGAACCAGGCGAAGTCTTCGCTACCCATCGAGGGCTCCGGCAATTCGTACACGTTCTCGGCGCCGAGCACTTCGCGCGCGCTCTTCAGCAGCCGCTCGAGCGTCGGCTTGTGGTTGCGAAGCGCCGGCGCGACGCGCTTCCAGTCGAGCGCGTAGTCGACGCGCATGCCGGTCTTGATGCCCTCCAGCATGCGGCGCATCGCCTGCTCGATCTTCTCCGAGAGTCCCGCCTCCATGGTGCGCACGATGCCCTTGAGGGTGGCCGCGCCGGCGACGATGTTGCGCGCCGTGCCGGCGTGCAGTTCGCCCACGGTGAGGACCGCGGGTGA
>JBHELS010000319.1:0-6119 GCA_046263015.1 Burkholderiales bacterium
CGCGAGACGATTGACGCGCGCGCGGCGCAAAGGTACCTTTGCCGCAGCAATGGTTGCCGAGGCAATCAAATGGCGTCCGGCGCCGCCGATCTACGAGGCGCGCAGCTTCCGCAGCCGCGAGTCGGTGGGCGCGCTGGTCGGCCTCGCGCGCAAGGCGCTCGCGCGCGAGTTTGATCGCGAGCTCGCCGAGCTCGGGCTGAACACGGCGCAGGCGCTGGTGATCGTGTTCCTCGCCGAGGGGCAGGCCGACACCGCGGCCGGCATCGGCCGGCTGCTCTCGCACGACGCGGGCGCGATGACGCGCTTGATCGATAAGCTCGAGGAGCGCGCGCTCGTGCGCCGCGTGCCGCGCGAGCGCGACCGCCGCGCCACCGATCTCGAATTGACGAAGGAGGGCCGTCGCCTGCATAGCGAAGTGCGGCGCGTGCAGGTCGCGACTCTGAACCGGATGCTGCGCGGCTTCACGCGCGCCGAAGTGCGCACCCTCGAGAAGCTCCTCGGGCGCCTGCTCGAGAACGCGGCCGAGCCGCCCGGCGAATGAAGCGCGCTGCGGTCATGCTTCTTGTCGGGCTCGCAGGCTGCGCCAGCCATCGCGGCATCGAGCCGCGCGGCCAGCTGACTGATCCGGCCGCGCTGCAGGCCGAAAAGTCGCTCGAGGAACCCAACGCGAGCGGCGAATGGCCGGCGCTCGATTGGTGGAAGCGCTACCGCGATCCGCAGCTCGATGCGCTCGTCGGCGAAGCGCTCGCGGGCAGTCCGAACCTGCGTCTCGCGCAGGCGCGCCTAGACCAGGCGCGCGCGCAGGCGCAGGTCGCTCGCGCCTCACTCAAGCCGCAGGCGAACGCCGAGGCGAGCGTCCACCGCCAGCGCTTCTCCGAGAACTACATCTTCCCGCCGCCGATCGGCGGCTCGAGCTTCACGACCACGCAGCTCGATTTGAACGCGAGCTACGACGTCGATTTCTGGGGCCGCAACCGCGCCGCCTATGAAGCGGCGGTGGGCCGCGCGCGCGCCGCACAGGCCGAATCGTTCGCCGCGCGGCTCGTCCTTTCGTCGAGCGTCGCGAGCGCCTACGTGCAGCTCGCGCGCGCCTACGACCAGCTCGATATCGCCCGCCACACGCTCGAGGATCGCGAGCGCGTGCAGAGCCTGACGAGCGATCGCTTGCGGGCCGGCCTCGACTCGCGGCTCGAACTGAAGCAGGTGGAAACCTCGATACCGGCGGCACGCGCGCGCGTCGTGCAGATCGAGGAAGAAATCGCGCTCGCGCGCACGCAGCTCGCCGCGCTCCTTGGCCAGGGTCCCGACCGCGGCCTCGCCATCGAGCGGCCGGTCTTGCGCATTTCTCCGGTCGCGCTGCCGTCGCGCTTGCCCGCCGATCTCCTCGGCCGGCGGCCGGACATCGTTGCCGCGCGCACGCGCGCCGAAGCGGCGGCGCGCGATATCGCCTCCGCCAAGGCGGCGTTCTATCCCGATGTGAATCTCAGCGCGCTGATCGGCGTGCAGTCGGTGACGCTCTCCAAGCTCGTCGAGACCGGCAGCGCGATTCCTTCCATCGGCGCCGCGATCCGCTTGCCGATCTTCGACGCCGGGCGCCTGCGCGGCGCGCTCGCCGCACGCAACGCCGAATACGACGCCGCGGTCGAGCAGTACAACCAGGCGCTTGCCGATGCGCTGCGCGAGGTGGTCGACCAGCTCACTTCAATGCGCTCGGTACAGAGGCAGCGCACCGAGGTCGATACGGCCGTCGCCGCGGCGGAGGAGGCGTATAGCCTCGCGCTCACCCGCTACAAGGCCGGCATCGGCAACCTGCTGCAGGTGCTGACCGCCGAGACGCAAGTGCTCGAGCAGCGCAACTTGCGCACCGATCTCCAGTCGCGCGAGCTCGCGCTCTCGATCAATCTCATCCGCGCGCTCGGCGGCGGATTCGACGTGCAGGTGGCAATGCAATGAGCAAGCGCGCGAAGCTGCTCAGCGCGGTGGTGGCGGTATTTCTCCTCGGCGGCATCGCGTACACCGCGTATTGGCTCGTGCACGGGCGCTACCACGAGTCGACCGACGACGCCTATGTTGGCGGCAATCTGGTGCAAATCACGCCGCAGGTCGCGGGCACCGTCATTGCCATCCATGCCGACGACACGAACTACGTCAAGGCGGGGCAGATGCTCGTGGGCCTCGACAAGGCCGACGCGCGCCTGATGGTCGAGCAGGCGGAGGCGCAGCTCGCTAAGACCGTGCGCTCGGTGAGGAACATGCGCGAGACGAGCGGCGAGGGCGAGGCGATGGTCGTGATGCGCCGTGCCGAGCTGCGTAAGGCCGAGCAGGATCTCGCCCGCCGGCGCGCCGTCGAATCATCCGGCGCCGTGTCGGGGGAGGAGTTGCAGCACGCGCTCGATGCGGTCAATGCCGCGCGCGCGGCGCTCGACGGGGCGGAGAAGCAACTTCAGGCGCAGCGCTCGCTCGTCGATCGCACCGACGTGCACGACCATCCCGACGTGCGCGCCGCGGCGGCGCGCGTGCGCGATGCCTACCTCAATCAGGCGCGCACCGAGATCCCGGCGCCCGTGGCCGGTTTCGTCGCACGGCGCTCGGTGCAGGTCGGCCAGCGCGTGGCGCCGGGCAACGTGCTCATGACCGTGGCGCCGCTCGAAGAAGTCTGGGTGGATGCCAACTTCAAGGAGAACCAGCTCGCGCATTTGCGCCCGGGGCAGCCGGTGACGCTCGTCGCCGACGCGTATGGCGGCTCGGTCGAGTTTCACGGCAAGGTCGCGGGCTTCGGCGCCGGCACCGGCGCCGCGTTCGCGCTCCTTCCGGCGCAGAACGCGAGCGGCAACTGGATCAAGGTCGTACAGCGCGTGCCGGTGCGCATCGTCCTCGACCGAAAGGAGCTCGATGAGCATCCCCTGCAGATCGGCCTTTCGATGAAGGTCGACGTCGATACGCACAGCCGCTCAGGCGCGCGCCTCGCGCGCATCGCGAGCGACGCGCCGATTTATCAGACGAAAGCGTTCGAGCCGGCGCAGGCGCAGGCGGACGAGCGCATCGAACGCATCATCGCGGAGAACGTAGCCGTGACGGCGTTCGCCGCGACTCGCTCGCAGGCCGCCCGTGGCGGAAGCCCCGACCGCTAAGCCGTCGCAGGGCGGCGCATCGATCCAGCCGCTCGAGGGCGGCGCGCGCCTCGCCGCCTCGCTCGCGGTCGGGCTCGCGACGTTCATGAACGTGCTCGACACGTCGATCGCCAACGTCTCCATTCCGGCGATCGCCGGCGACCTCGGCGTCTCGCCGAACCAAGGGACCTGGACCATCACGTCCTTTGCGGTGGCGAACGCGATCTCCGTGCCGCTCACGGGCTGGCTCACGGAGCGCTTCGGCCAGGTGCGTCTCTTCCTCGCCACCATTGCGCTCTTCGTCATCGCCTCGCTCCTTTGCGGCCTCGCGGTGTCGATGCCGATGCTCGTCTTCTTCCGCGTCGTCCAGGGTGCCGTCGCCGGACCGATGATTCCGCTTTCGCAGACGCTGCTTCTTTCGACCTATCCGCGTGAGAAGGCCGGCATGGCGCTCGCGACCTTCTCGCTCACCATCCTCGTCGCCCCGGTCGTCGGGCCGGTGCTTGGCGGGTGGATCACCGACAACTTCTCCTGGCCGTGGATCTTCTTTATCAACGTCCCGGTAGGCATCATCGCCCTCGGCATGACCTGGGTGCTCTACCGCGACCGCGAGACGCCGCGCGTAAAGAAGCCGATCGACGTGGCCGGCCTGGCACTCCTCGTGATCTGGGTAGGCGCGCTGCAGCTGATGCTCGACAACGGCAAGGACCTCGACTGGTTTTCCTCGCCGCTCATCATCGGCCTCGGGATCGCAGCGGCGTTGGCCTTTTGCCTCTTCCTCGTCTGGGAGCTGACCGAGGAGCACCCGGTCGTCGACCTGGCGCTCTTTCGCAACCGCAACTTCTCCACCGGCACGATGGCGATCGCGCTCGCCTACGGCGCCTACTTCGGCAGCATCGTGCTCGTGCCGTTGTGGCTGCAGCGGTTCATGGGCTATACCGCGACTGACGCCGGCCTAGTGCTCGCGCCGGTCGGGTTCCTCGCGCTCTTCCTCACGCCGTTGGTGGGCCGCACTTCCGGAAAAGTCGACCCGCGCATTTACGCGACAGCCTCGCTCATCATCTTCGCCGTCGTCGCGTGGATGCGCTCACGCTTCAACACCGAGATTGATCTCTGGACGCTGGTGCTCCCGACCATCATCCAGGGCGCGGCTGTGTCTTGCTTCTTCATTCCGCTCGTCAACCTCGCGCTCGGCGGCCTGCGCCAGGATCAGATCGCGGCCGGCTCGGGGTTGAACAACTTCCTGCGCATCACCGCCGGCGCCTTCGCCACCTCGGCCGCCACGACCCTGTGGGAGGGTCGGGCGGCGCTACACCATGCCCAGCTCGTCGAGCACCTGACGCCGGGCGACCCGCAGACGAGCGCGACGCTCGAGCAGCTCGCGCGCCTGGGCATGCAAGGCGCCGAGCGCTTCGCCTATCTGGAACGGATCGTCAACCAGCAGGCCTTTACGCTCTCGGCGCTCGATCTCTTCTACGGGTCCGCGATCCTGCTCGTGCTGCTGATTCCGCTACTGTGGATTGCCCGTCCGCCGAAAGCCGGGCCGCGTGGTGCGGCGGCGGCCGGCGCGCATTGAAGTGCTAAATCTCAGGTAGCGCTGAAGGGAGGGCGGCGGCGCTAGTTGTCGCTGCTGCTCGCGGCGCGCTCTTGGACTTGCTGCATCGTGCCGTTGATCTTCTGTTGCATCTGCTGCATGGTCCTCTGGCCTTGTTCGAGCTCCTGCTTCTTGATCGAAGCGGCAGTGGCCGCCGTACTCGCGGTTTCCACGCCGCAGCCAGAAACCGTGGCGGCGATGACCCAGGCGACTAGCGTTCTCATTATTGTTCTCCGCAGATTCACTTCGCACATTAGACCCGTGCGAGCGCCTCGGCGCCGCTAAGTTGTTCACACCCTGCTCTCGTCGCAAGCGGCACGTCCGGGAGCGAATCAACGGCTTCCTGTAAGCTCGCACCATGCGTTGGATGGCAGTGCTCGCGGCGCTGGCGGTGACCTGTGCGTTCGCCGAGACGATCTCGGGAAGGGTGACGAAGATCGTCGATGGCGACACCCTGGTTGTTCGCGATGCGGCGAAGAAGCGCTACACGGTGCGGCTTGCCGAGATCGATGCGCCCGAGCCCAAGCAGCCGTTCCACGCCGAGGCGAGCCGCTCGCTCGCCGACATCTGCCACCACAAGAGCGCGAGCGTCGAATGGTCCGAACGCGACGAGGCGAACCGCTACATCGGCTACGTCACCTGCGCTGGCAAGGACGCCAACGCCGAGCAGCTGAAGCGCGGCATGGCGTGGGCCTCGCCCAAAGCCACGCGACCCACCTCCGCGCTCTACGAGCTCGAGACATACGCACGGCTGCGCCACATCGGCTTATGGGCCGACGACAACGCCGTCGCGCCCTGGGAGTTCGCCGCCCGCAAGTAAGCTTGAGTCGGCATGTCTTCTGAGATCGCACAGCGCTTCCGCTCGCTTCGTTCGAGCGCGCGGTTCTGGTCGCTGCGTTACCACGACGAGCGGCGCGAGTACTTCGCCATGCGCCAGGACACGATCGAGCCGCCCGCGCTCTCCGTGGACCGCGGCGCGATGCTGACCGCGGTCGTGGAAGGCGGCTACGGGTACTGCGCGACAAGCGATCTCTCCGTCGCCGGCCTGCAGGCGGCCCTCAATCGCGCCACGGCGTGGGCCGAGGCGTCGCGCGGCAGGAGCGTTGTGCCCTACGACCCGGCGAAGTTCGGCGCGCCGCGCGGCGAATACCTGACCCCCGCGGGTGCGGCGGCGCCCGCGCGGAGCGCGCTCTACGACATGCTCGCCGCCGAATGCAAGCGAGCGAACGCCGATCCGCGCATCGTCGCGCGCTACGCCTCGCTCTCGCTCACCGACGAAGAGCGTGTATATCTGACGAACTCGGGCGCCGATGTGCGCCAGCGTTTTCGCTACACGATTCCGTCGATGCGCGTCACGGCGAACGAGGGCGTAGTGACGCAGTCGCGTTCGCTCGACTACGAGCAGCAGGGTGGCT
>JBHELS010000320.1:0-11476 GCA_046263015.1 Burkholderiales bacterium
CAGCGCCACGCGGCGCGGCGTCTTTTCGTTCCTGACGAAGCCCTTCGAGCCCAAGGTGCTGCTCGACACGGTCGCCGAAGCGATGCGCCTTTCCTCGCCCCCCGCCGGCGAGCGCGAAAGCTGGAGAGCGGAAATCATCACCCGCTCCTCGGCAATGGAAGACCTGCTCGCGCAGGCACGGCGCGTCGCCGCCTCGGACGCGAGCGTCTGCATCTTCGGCCAGAGCGGCACCGGTAAGGAGCTTCTCGCCCGCGCGATCCACCGCGCAAGCAGCCGGCGCGAGGCGCCGTTCGTCGCGGTGAATTGCGGCGCGATTCCGGAAGGTTTGCTCGAGTCCGAGCTCTTCGGCCACAAGAAGGGCTCTTTCACCGGCGCGGTCGCCGACCGCCGCGGCCTCTTTCAGGCGGCGACCGCCGGCACGCTTTTCCTCGACGAAGTCGGCGACATGCCGCTCTCGCTGCAGGTGAAACTCCTGCGCGCGCTCGAGGAAAGGAAAGTGCGACCGGTGGGCTCGCACGAATCGCACGACATCGATGTGCGGGTCATTTCGGCGACGCACCGCAAACTCGAGGAGCGCATCCAGTCCGGCGAATTCCGCGAGGATCTCTACTACCGCCTGAACGTCGTGAAGCTCTACATCCCGGCGCTCGCCGAGCGCCGCGAAGACATTCCGCTCGTCGCCAACCACGCGCTTACGCGGCTCGCCGAGCGGTATCGGCGCGGCCGTCTGCAGTTCGCGCCCGAGGCGATGGAGTTGCTCGTCTCGGCGCCCTGGCCGGGCAACGTCCGGCAGCTCCTGAACGTCGTCGAGCAGGCGGTGGCGCTTGCTGCCACCGAGGTGATTCCTGAATCGCTCGTGCGACAGGCGCTCGATGTCGCCGACACCGCGCTCACGCCGCTCGACGAGGCAAGGAAGGCCTTCGAGCGCGATTACCTCGTGCGCATCTTGAAGATCACCGGCGGCAACGTCACCAAGGCGGCGCGTCTCGCCGGCCGCAACCGCACGGAGTTCTACCGGCTGCTCGAGCGCCATTCGCTCGAGCCCGGCATGTTCAAGGGTTCCGGTCAGAAAGAGAAGGCGACCGCATGACGAAGCTACTGACAATCCTGGGCGCGATAGCGCTCGCCAGCCTCAGTTTCACCGCGCGAGCGCAGGGTCAGGATCTCGGTCCCGACCAGCTCGTGCAGAAGATCACCGACGAGATTCTCGCCGCGGTGAAGAGCGACAAGCAGCTCGCCGCCGGCGATCGGCAAAAGGCGGTAACGCTCGCCGAGGAAAAGGTGCTGCCTTACGTCGACTTCGAGCAGGCCACGCGCCTTGCGGTCGGTCGCTCGTGGAATCAGGCGACGCCCGAGCAGAAGAAGCGCCTGGTCACCGAGTTTCGCAACATGCTGGTCCGCACCTACTCGAATGCGGTCGAGGGTTACCAGGGCCAGACGCTCAAGGTGCTGCCCTCGCGCGGCAAGCAGGACCCCGAGGATACCGTCGTGCGCACGCAGTTCATCCGCGCGGGCGGGCAGCCGCTGCCGATCGACTTCTCGATGAGAAAGACCGCCGAGGGCTGGAAGGTCTACGACATTACGGTCGAGGGCGTGAGCCTCGTCATGACTTACCGCTCCGAATTCGACGCTGTCGTGAAGCAGGAAGGCATCGACGGTCTGATCAAGCGCCTCGCCTCGAAGAACATCCCGGCAGCCGCCGTTGGCGGCAGCAAACCCGCCGCCAAGGCGGAGAAAAAGTGATCTAGGGGCTATTTCTCGTATACGCGCACGCGCTCAGTACCGGTGGTGCGCGCGTCGTGGTGTTCGCGGCGTCGGAAGAGGCCGGCCAGTCCGAGCAAGCCGAGAAGCCCCAGCCAGCCCCAGTCTCGACGGTCGTTGCGCTCCTCGCGATCATCGAAGCGCGACGATTGACCGGCGGCGGCGCTGCGCGTGTCGTTGCTCGAGCTGCTGCTCGAATCCGTGGTCGAGGGCTTCGCGCTGTGCGTCGACTGGCTCGCTTTCGAGTCGGAGGATTTGCTGCTTTGCGCGAGAGCGGACCCGCCCCCGGCGAGGCTCAGTGCGACGAAGGACGCGGCTGCAATTTTACGGAGTTCCATGGTGATCCTTTCGCTTAGCTGGTGGGGTTGATGTAGGCGTTGGCTATCGGGCGCGACGCTCGAGGCCTGAATACGGGGCGCTGCTCAAGCGGCGCTCCGGTCCGCCATAGGAGGTTGGAGCGCCCGAGGCGTCGAGCTGCTCTATCCGCACGTCGGTCGTGCGCACGGTGTCCCGAATCGTCTCCTCGCGCTCGGAGACCTCTTTATTCACCACGATCTCCTCTGTGACCCGACGGCGCTTCTCGACGACCGCCTCCTCCGCCGTTTCGCGCACTTCGATCGTGATTTCTTTGAACGCGTCTTCGCCCGCGGCGAGCGCGCGGTCCGTGGGCCGGCGCTCGATGCTCGCGCGCTCCTCGCGCAACTGCACTTTTTCTTCGACCGGGCTCTGCGTCACCCGCGTATACAGGCGCACGCCGCCGCGGCTTACCTTGCGCTTGCCGACGGCGAGCTCTTCATTGACGACCGGCAGCACGTCCTGATCCTGGCCGGCCTGCACTTCGGCGCGCGCGTCGTGGCCGATGTGACGGCATATCACGTCTGCGGCGAGCTCGGCCTCCCGATCGGTCACAGGTACCGCGATCAACGCGCCGCCGGAGCGCAAGCCTTCAGTGTAGTAATCCGCGTCGTCCTCCGGCACGCCCAAATTGGCGAGCGCCGAGTCGGCGTCCTCCTCTGCCCCGAGGACGATCAGGCGAATGCGTGAGCGATTCATGCCGCACTCGCTCGCCAGTTGGTCGATCACCTGCTCTGCCCGGGCAGGGCTATCGATGAGGGCAACGACGGTCTTTGCCATCAGGCAACTCCTTTCAAGTTCTCGCGCGTCAGGCGCTCGATGTTCGCTTGCTCTTCCCGCAGTACGACGCGCGCTTCGTGGGTCGTCTCGACCGAGCGCTTGCGGATGCGCAGCTCTTCCTTGAGTACCAGCTGCTTATGCACGACGGCCACTTCCTCGATCATGGGAATCACGAGCACGTCGCCTTCGTAGCGCGGCTCCATCGGCTGCTCGATCGTGCGGTTGATGGGCACGCGCTCGATCTCGACCTCGTCGTGGAGCAGCGGCTGCCGTATCGATTCCTCGTGCTCATGCACGGTTTTCGTCACGCGTACCCGCCCGGATTCGACCTCGCGCTTGCCTACGGCGAGTTGCTCCGTCACGACAGGGATGATCGTTGGTGCTTGGTCGCACTCGCGGGTGGGCGATTGGGGAAGCTTGCTTGCCATAGGCACCTCGAGGGTTCGGGCAGGCGCCGCAAGCGATGTGCCGGGCTCGTGCAGACGGCGCGGCACAGCGATTGCGTACCCATGCGGCGCGCTGAGGAAGCCAATGAGCTGCGTCCCCAGCGCACGGTGAAAGGAATCGTGATGCTAGTTCGCTACGCCCTGACGATTTCCATGGCTTGCACAGCCGCTACCGTGGGGGCGGCATTCGCCGGTAACCCGGCAAAGCAGACCCCGGCTTGGGCGAGCGGGGCGGACGAGTCCGGCCGCGCGCCCGACACGCCGACGAGCGCTGCGCTATCGCACTCCCCGAACGCTTCGTCGCGCGGCGCTGCGGTCCCGAGTGGCTCGTGGCATGCAGCGCCTTCGCAAGCTGCGCAAGGGGCGACGGACGCGTCGGCGCCGCCGAGCGGCGATGCTGAAACCGCGCAAGCGGCGCCGTCCTCCGGTACGACGGCGCCGCCAGCCAAGAAAGTGAGGCGTGCGCGTCAGGAAAGCCAAAGCGCCGGCGGCTCTGCCAGCGCCAAGCCGCTCACGGAGACGACGGGAGCGCCGCAGAGCGCTTCGACCAAGAAGGTGAGCGGCACGCCTCGCGCCAGTCAAAGCGCCGCTGCCGGCGGCTCAGCCAATTCAGAGCAGATCGCCGACACGACGGAAACGCCGACCGAGAGCAGCAGGACATCACAGCGCCCGGCGGATTACTCAAGCGATGCCGACATCCGCTCGCGCGCACACGATTGGGGCTGGCTGGGATTGCTCGGCCTTTTCGGTTTGCTCGGCCTGTTGCGCAGGCGGCAAAACGAGCGCCACACGAATACCGCAGTGTCGCCTCGCGTTCACGAGACGGCGCGCGGTGTGCGCATCTACGAGACGCCGGACCCGCTCGCGCGCCCCTGATGGCGCGTGTGGCTGGCGGGGCGGCAGTATCGCTGCCCTCCGACGGGTCGCCGCGCACGGCGACACCGTAGTACGATTTTCGCTCTTCGCCCGCCGCCTTGAAGCCGCTCAACCATCTCCTCGCCAATAATCGCGCCTGGGCTGCGGCCATGGTGCGCGAAGATCCGCAGTTCTTCGCGCGGCTCGCCAAGCAACAGGCGCCCGAGTACCTCTGGATCGGTTGCTCCGATAGCCGCGTGCCGGCGAATCAAATCGTCGGTCTCCCGCCCGGCGAAATGTTCGTCCATCGCAACGTCGCCAACGTTGTCGTGCACACCGATCTCAATTGCCTGTCAACCATCCAGTACGCGGTCGACGTGCTGAAAGTTCGCCACATCATCGTCTGCGGCCATTACGGCTGCCAGGGTGTGGCCGCGGCGCTGCGCGACGATCGTCTCGGCCTCGCGGACAACTGGCTGCGCCATGTCCAGGACGTGCGCTGGAAGCATGCGGCCGAAATCGAGCGCCTCGGTGGCGAAGCGGTTCGCCACCGGCGGCTGTGCGAACTGAACGTCATCGAGCAGGTGCTGAACGTGAGCCAGACGACGGTGCTGCGCGACGCCTGGACGCGTGGCCAGGCGCTGAGCGTGCACGGCTGGATCTACGACGTACAGGACGGGCTGCTACACGACCTCGGGGCGACCCGCGAGCGTAATTCTTAGGTCTTAGGCCGGGGTGGCTTTCGCGGCCAGCTCGACGCGCACATTCGCGAGGTAGTTCGCGTAGAGCTCGATCAAATCGGCGACGGTGGCGGCATCGCGCTCGCGCGCGGAGACATCGATCCTCCTGCCAAGCGTCGAAACATCGGGGAATCCGTACGGTGCGCCGACGCCGATCATGCTGTTCGCGTGCTCGCGCAGCCGCTCGAAGTCGCGCGCCTGCATCGCGTGACGCAGTGCTTCAAGTTGCGTTTTGCGGTTGTTGAGAAATTCGGGCAGGAGATCCGCGAGCTCCGGCGGCACGTGCGCTTCAAAGGCGGGAGGCATGGAGTCGGATTATTGGCCTTCGGCGGCTCGCCTCTCTGTGAGGGTTTGCAAGGCGCCGGGCGTTTCACGATTGGCGCGACATCCAGCGCGTCGCGAGAAAGACGACGAGCGCAAAACCCACCAAAGCTCCGGCGATCGCGACATAGCTCACTTTGGAGGGATCCTCGAGCGCCGTGTTTATCTGATGGCCGAAAACAAGGAGCGCCACAAGGCCTGGCATGAGGCTGAGCAGCGTGCCGGCGGTGTACTTCCAGAGCTTGAGCCGGATGGCGCCGGCCATCATGCCCTGCACGGCGAAGGGTGGCGTCGGCAGCATGTTCGCCGCGAAGATGGCGAGGATCGCGTGCTCTTTCAGAAGCGCGCTCAAGCGCTCGAAGCTGCTGCCGGCGAGCCGCCGCACGGTTTGCGGCGGGATGAGATGGCCGACGTAGTAGGCGGCGAGCGCTGCCGCGAGGACACCTGCGGCCACGGTTGCGCCGCCGACGCCGATGCCGAAGGCGATGATCGCAAGGAGGCTAAGAAGCGGCCTCGGGAACATGATGAATGCCGCCGGCACGTACGCCGCCGCGACTGCGAACGGCGCCCAGCGCGTGGTTCGCGCGATCCGCGCCCATTCCATAATTTTTTGCCGGCTAGCGAATTCCGCGAGCGGCGTGTAGCGCCAGAGCGCCGCCAATGCGGCCGCCGCGAGAAGAATGAGCCCCAGCTTCGCCCAGGCCGGCTTGTGTTTCTTCGCCATGAGCGAGGCTTAACGCAACGGACGTACCCGCGCAGCGACGTGGTGACGCAGCAGGTCCTCAGTGCTAGTGATGAGAACGCACGTAGACCCGTTCCGCTCAGACCAGCACGGCGCCCATGCCCGGCTTTACGGTCGCCGCGAAGCCGCCACGCGCGCGCAGCCAGGGCGGCGTCTGCCGCCTGCACGCGCGAAACGACAAGAAAGCGAAGCGGCGCACGATTGGGCAGTTCGAGCGTCGTTGCGCCGCGCGTGAAGCGGCACCGCGATCAGATGGAATCCGACGCAGCACCGGCTGGCTCACTTTGCGCTCGTGCATTCATCACCGATGCATCCTACGGGCCGTCATGGCCCGCTTGGAGGCGCCGCGAGCCGCGCTGCTCGGATCAGCCCGCGGCGTCGTTCGCGCTGCTCGTCGCGCGCAGCGGCGCCATCAGCCGCAGCACGTCGCCGCTCTCGCAGGGCTTCAGCAGGAAATGATCGAAGCCGAGCGATTGGCCGAGCACGCGGTCCGCCGTCTGCGTCCACGCGCCGGAGATGGCGATCAGCAGCGGCGCGAGCGGACCATGGCGCTCGTGCAGCTCGCGCGCGACCGCGTAGCCGCTCATGCCGGGCATATTGATATCCATGATCACGACATCCGGCCGCAACAAGCGGCACGTGTCCAGCACTTCGTCGCCACGCAATGTGGTGTGGACTTCATCGCCTTCCTCTCGCAGCAGGAGCGCGAGCATCGTCGCGGTGTCGCGATCGTCGTCGGCGATCAGCACACGCAATGGCAGCCGCTTCGCGCGAATGCCCGCCTGTGCGGAGTCGGAGGACACGAGATGTAGGTCCCGCCCTTTCATCCGCCGATTGTATGGGCGTCACCCGCGAGCGACATGCTGCGTTGTCACTCGATTTCGCAGTCGATATGAACCGACACCCTTAGCTGTTTGTACTACATGGGCGCCAACGATTGGCTTGGCGCTCGCTGGGACGGCCCATGGCGAACCTAGAATGCCGGCCAGCCAGCGATTCCCACTGCGAAACTGAGCGCGCTCCTCTCCCTTGCGGCGATTCTGATCGTCGCCGCGCTCATCTTTCTCCTGCTCTTCGAGCCGGGTCTCCCCTATCGCGTCACGCCCACGCACGCGCTGCTCGACTCGCGCGAATTCGTGAATTACTTGAGCGCGATCGTCAACGCGCGGCTTTTTGCAGCCGGGGAGCTCGAGGTGCTCGATAGCGGTGCGGCGATTTATGCCGCCGAAATCGAGGCCATGCGCGGCGCGCAGCGCAGCGTTCATCTCGAGGTGTACCTCTTCCGGCGCGGCCGCGCGGGTGATGAAGTGCTGCGCGTACTCACAGAGCGCGCTCGCGCCGGGGTGGCGGTGCGCATCGTCATCGACCGCATCGGCAGCTTCTTCACGCCCGAACGCTACTTTCGTGGGTTACGCGCGGCGGGTGGCCGGGTGTACTGGTATCAGCCGATCGCGTGGTACACGCTGAAGCGCTTCAACAACCGCACGCACCGCGACATCCTCGTGGTCGACGGCGAGGTGGCGTTCGTCGGCGGGGTGGGCGTGGCGGACTTCTGGCTCGGGCCGCCGGGAAAGGGTCGTCCGTGGCGCGACACCATGGTCGGCGTGCGAGGCGACCTTGTGAAGGGGCTGCAGACCTCGTTTGCGGAGAACTGGCTCGAGGCGGCAGGCGAGGTGCTGCCAGAGGTGGAATTCGCCGAGCGGGAAACCGCGCGGTCGCCGCAGGTCTTCGCTCCGGGCGATCGCGTCGGCATGGTGGTGAACAGCACGCCCTCCGCCGGCCGCTCGACGCGGGCGCGCCTCTTATTTCAGATACTGATCGCGTCGGCGCGCGAGTCGATCACCATTTGCTCGCCGTACTTCCTGCCCGATCGCAGCCTCCTCGCCGAGCTCGAGCAGGCGGCGCGCCGCGGTGTGCCGGTGACGGTGCTTACGCCGAACCAATGGAACAACCACCCGATCACGCGCCTCGGCAGCCGCCAGCGCTACGGCCGGCTCCTGCGCGCCGGCGTGCGCGTGTACGAGTACCAGCCGACGATGATCCATGCGAAGGTTTTCCTCGTCGATGGCGTGTGGACCGTGGTGGGCTCGACGAACTTCGACAACCGGTCCTTCGGCCTCAACGACGAAGTGAACCTCGCGGTCCTCGACCGCGGCTTGGCGAGCGAGCTGAGGCGCGGCTTCGAGCGCGACCTTGAGCAGGCGCGGGCGATCACGCTCGAAGAATGGCGGCGGCGGTCTTATACCGAGCGTGCCCTCGCGTTCATAGGGCGCCTCCTCGAGCGGCAGGTGTGAGCAGAGCCGGTGCTCTTGCCCACTGTCCGGCACGGGCCTTGCACGCCGGATTCCTCCATGGACCTAGGTAACCAGCGCGCGAGTGGCAACGTCGAGGACCGACGCGGCATGGGCATGGTCGGAGGGGGGCTCGGTGTCGGCGGCATCGTCGTCGCCGTCATCGCCTACTTCCTCGGCTTCGACCCGGGCACGGCGCTCAACGTTGCGCAACAGGTCAGCGCACCACGCGAGGCCGGTGAAGCGCGCAAAGGCACGCCCGAGGATGAGATGGGCCAGTTCGTCTCGAAGGTGCTTGGCAGCACGGAGGACGTGTGGTCGCGCGTCTTCGAGCAGTCCAATGCGCAGTATCGAGCACCGACGCTCGTTCTTTATGACCGCGTGACGCGCTCGGCCTGCGGCACGGGGCAGGCGGCGATGGGGCCGTTCTATTGCCCGAACGATGAAAGGCTTTACATCGATCTCTCGTTCTATCGAGATCTGCAGAACCGCTTCCACGCGCCAGGTGATTTCGCGCAAGCCTATGTCATTGCGCACGAGGTCGGACATCACGTTCAAAAGCTCACTGGCGCCTTCCGCCGGCTCGAGCAGGCGCAGGCGCGCGCATCCAAAGCAGACTACAACCGCGTGTCCGTGCGCATGGAGCTGCAGGCCGACTGCTACGCCGGCGTATGGGGCCATTACGCCGGCACGATGAATCAGCTCGACGCCGGCGATCTGCAGGAGGCGCTGAACGCGGCCACCGCGATCGGCGATGATCGGCTGCAGCAGCAGACGCAAGGTCGCGTCGTCCCCGAGTCGTTCACACATGGCAGCTCCGCGCAGCGCATGCGGTGGTTCAAGCGCGGCTTCGACTCAGGAAGGCCGAAGGACTGCGACACGTTCTCCGCCGCGGCGTTGTAACCAGGACGAAGTCACGCGCGAGCCGGATGCACATATGAAAGGGCATTAATGAATCTGCTAAAAGTTTGCGCACTGTCGGTCGCCTGCCTGATCGCCGGCTCGGCCCTGGGTGCGAATCCAGCGCCGCCCGCTTGGGCTACCGCAGGCGATGAAAGCGGCCGCACGGAAACGCGCACTAACGCTGTCGCGCAACAGCCGAACGCGACGTCGCGCGGCGCGGCAGTGCCCATGCACGCGCAAAGCGCGCAGTCGACGCAATCGAGCGCGCCGAGCTCGCACTCGCAATCGGCGGCGCGGTCACACACCGCCCCTGCTCGGGGCTCGAGCGCCGCCACTTCAACGGCGTCCGCCAACGGGCAGACAGCGGCGCGCGCGGCCTCTGCGAAGTCGGAGCAAGGCGCGGAGACGCAGAGAGGCACGCAGCTTGTCGCGGCCCGATCCGATGGCCCGAGCGCGGCAAGCGGCGCATCGCCCGCCTCCACGGCGCGCAGCAGTGCGGTGGCGGGCGAGCCGGCCGAAGCGACTGACGAGCGCAGCGCAATCAATTGGGGCTGGGTCGGGCTTCTCGGCCTCTTCGGCCTCCTCGGCCTGCTGCGCCGGCGGGATCGCCACGAATACGTGCGGCACGACTCATACCCCGCGCCGGGCGAGGATGACCTCGCGCGCGGCACGCGCGCGTACGAGACCCGGCGACCGGCTACCGGATAACGCGTTCGGCGCGGAACCTAGCGGCACAGCGGCAGCGTATTGAAGAGCTGCAGCGCTGACGCGAAATCGCAAAAGCTCAAGGGGGACGCGCGGCAAGTTTCATGAGTCACGACAAGGATCTCTGAAAGGGGGCAGCGCAGCTCCGCCGCCGGCCGCGCCGTCCGAGGGCAGCGACTGCCTCGCGCGGCCTATTTCGCCTGACTTATGGTCGCGCTCGCCTGGCGCAGCACGCTCCACACCTTGGCGAGGTCGGATTTCGGGTAGAAGTAAACGACGTAGGCCGCGAGCCAATGCGCCGCGTATTCCCGATCGCTGCCTTCGAAGAGCCAGGGCGGCAGCTGCGGGTCCGGGTTCGTGAGCCAGACGCGTACCTTGCCGTGCGCGACGGTGGCGCCCGCGCTGATGCCTGCCCTCTGGAGCATCTTTAACGTGGTGTGCAGATCTCGACGCGTGACCACACCACCGAGGAGGCAAGGAACGTGCGCGCCGATATTATCGAGGCGCACACTGACCAAGCGGAGCATGAGATGCGGCCCGTTCGGCGCTTTGCCTAGCTGCGGCAAACCACGGCTGCCCGGGGCGAAGGCGACCTGCGTCCGACGGCGCGCTCAGCGCCCGCACCATCGACCGCGTGGCGACCTACACGACGTTTGTGAGCTCGGCGCGGACCGGCTGGACCGCAACCGCATGCAGTCCCCCGAGCCGTCAACGTGCCTGGCGTGGTCGCGAGCCCGCACACTGGCTCATCGCCCAGCCTGAACGCCTCGAGCGACGCCGTGCCGGCCGGCGATGACGGCACGACTTCGAACGGCTATTTACAAACCCGATGAAAACAAGGCACCCTAAAACGAAGGAGGAGGACTTGCATGTTTGCAGGCAAGTGCCACCGCCCGTCGTTCGCGGCGGCGGCCCAGGCGTCTCGCCCCCTGTAAGCCGATGTACCTCGCGGAGCTGCTCGCCGGCGGGCTAGCGATCGGTTGCGTCTACAGCCTGGTCGCGCTCGGCTTCGCGATGATCATCCGCGCGACGAGCATCATTCACTTCGCGCAGGGCGAGCTCCTGATGCTCGGCTCGATGGGCGGGCTCTCGACCCTCTGGCTGCTGCCGAGGCTGCCGGCAGTGGCGGTGCTGGCCTGCGGCATGGTGACCTCGGGCATCCTCGCCGTGGCGATGGAGTTTCTGGTCTATCGGCCGCTGCGCCTGCGGCGCGTCGCGCTCATGAACGTCATCACCGCGACGGTCGGCATGTCGATCCTGTGCATCAACGCGGCGCGCCTCATCTGGGGCTCCGAGCCGCTGCGCTACCCCGAGCTCTTTTCCACCACGGTTTATCGCATTGCCGGCGTGTCCATCTCGCCGCAGCTCGTCTGGATCATGGTGTTCGGCGTGGCGCTAATGGTGCTCCTGCAGGCGTTTCTGAAATACACGCGCACCGGCCTCGTCATGCAGGCGGTGGCACAGGACGCGGAGGTGGCGCAGCTGATGGGCGCGAACCTCACCCGCATGATGCTCTATACCTTCGCCATCGCCGGCATGATGGCCGGCGCTGCCGGCGTCATGTTCGGCTCGCTTTTC
>JBHELS010000321.1:0-7428 GCA_046263015.1 Burkholderiales bacterium
GTGGCCGTTGAAGCGCGGCTCGGCGTCGCTCGTCACGAAGCCCTCGATGTCCGCGAGATGCCCTTCGCGGTCCGTAACTTGCAAGATTCTCGCGCGGCTCGAATCCGCCGCGATGATCCAGGTGGTCGCCATACCGGACGAACTAGCAGGTTTCTTGCCGAGGAGACTTGAATGAACCGCATCTTCTTCAGCGCCGCCGTGGGAGCGGCAGCCATGTATTTCTTTGATCCGCAGGCCGGCCGCCGCCGGCGCGCGCGCACGCGCGACAAGCTCGAGCACACCCAACGGCGTCTGCGTGACGCCTACGATGTGACGCTGCGCGACGCGCAGCACCGCGTGCAGGGATTGCAGGCGATGAGCGGCAAGCTCCTGCGCCGGGAGGCAGACGTTTCGGACCAGACGCTCGTCGGGCGCGTGCGTGCGGTACTCGGACGCTATGTGTCGCATCCTCATGCCATCGACGTGTCGGCCGAGGGGGGCGAGCTCGCCCTATCCGGCCCAATCCTCGCCAAGGAAGTGCCGGGCCTGCTGGGCGCCGTGAAGCATGTCGCCGGCGTACGGGGCGTGCAAAACCGCTTGGAGGTGCATCAGCAAGCAGGCAATGTGTCATCGCTGCAGGGCGGCGTGCCGCGGCGCGGACAGCGCTTCGAGCTCTTGCAGGCCAATTGGTCTCCTTCGGCGCGCGTACTGGTCGGCACGCTCGCCCTCGGGCTCCTCATGCGCCGCGGCGTTTTCTCGCGCCTCGCCGGCGCGACGCTCCTCGCGCGCGCTGCCGCCAACCTCGACTTCGCAACGCTCTTCGGCTTCGGCGCGGCGGAGGACGGCATCGAGGTCCAGAAGACGATCCGCGTGCAAGCGCCGCTCGACAAGGTGTTCGATTTCTGGTCGCACTTCGAGACCTTCCCCCACTTCATGTCGAAGGTGCGCGACGTGCACGTCGCCGGCAACCGCTCGCACTGGGTGGTGCGCGGGCCGGCGGGCATCGACGTGGAGTGGACCTCCGAGGTCTTGCGTCGCGAGGCGAACCGGCTCATCGAGTGGCGCTCGACGCCGGACTCGCAGGTGAAGCATGAGGGCGAGGTGCGCTTCGAGGCCGAGGAGGGCGGCACCCGCGTGATGGTGCGCCTGTGCTACGTGCCGCCGGCGGGCGCACTTGGCCACGCGGTGGCGAGCCTCTTCGGCGCCGATCCGAAAAGCGAGATGGACGCCGACCTCATGCGCATGAAGAGCATGATCGAAACCGGGCGCGCGCCGCACGACGCGGCGCAACCCGCCTAGCGCTGCACTTCGGGGACGGAGCCCGAAATAGTTCGGGCTCCGTCCCCGAATTCAGGCCGCCTTGGCGTTTTCCGCGCCGGCGCGGCTCATGAGCTCGCGCAGGACGAAAGGCAGGATGCCGCCGTGGTTGTAGTAATCGACTTCGATCGGCGTGTCGATGCGCGACTTGACCGGCACTTCGATCGCGCGCCCGTCGTCATAGGTGATGCGGAGCTTGATCTCCTGCTGCGGATGCAGCTCGTCGAGGCCGAGCACGTCGACTGTCTCGTCGCCCTTCAGTCCGAGCGTCTGCGCGGAATCGCTGCCCATGAACTGGAGCGGCAGCACGCCCATGCCGACGAGGTTCGAGCGGTGGATGCGCTCGAAGCTTCGCGCGATCACCGCCTTGACGCCAAGGAGCTGCGTGCCCTTCGCCGCCCAATCGCGCGATGAACCGGTGCCGTACTCTTCGCCGCCGAACACCACGGTCGGCGTGCCATCGGCGATATAGCGCATCGCCGCGTCGTAGATCGGCAGCTCCTCGCCGCGGTAGCGCGTCAAGCCGCCTTCCTTTCCGCCGAGCACCAGGTTCTTGATGCGCACGTTCGCGAACGTGCCGCGCATCATCACCTCATGGTTGCCGCGGCGCGCGCCGTAACTATTGAAGTCGGCCACCGCGACGTCGTTCTCCTGGAGATAGATGCCGGCGGGCGAGGTCGGCTTGATCGAGCCGGCGGGCGAGATGTGATCGGTGGTTACCGAGTCGCCGAAAACGCCGAGGATTTTCGCCCCCGTCACGGCGGACGGGCGCTCCGCCTGCATGGTGAAGCTCCTGAAAAACGGCGGCTCGGCGATGTAGGTGGAGGGCGGCCAGCTATACACCTGACCCGCCGGCGCCGCGATTTTCTTCCACAGCGGATTCGCGTCCGCGAGATTCGAATAGAGCTTGCGGTAGGTCGGCGGATCCATCGCCAGGCTCATGAGCGCGTGGATCTCGTCCTGGCTCGGCCAGATATGACCGATGTAGATCTCGCGCCCATCTTTTGCTCTTCCCAGCGGCTCGCTTCGCAGGTCCTTAAGGACCGAGCCGGCAATCGCGTACGCGACGACGAGCGGCGGTGAAGCAAGGAAGTTCGCGCGGATGTTGGGATGGATGCGTGCTTCGAAATTGCGGTTGCCGGATAGGACGGCAGCGCAAACGAGATCGTTCTTGACGATTGCCTCATCGATCGCCGGCGCGAGCGGCCCAGCGTTGCCGATGCAGGTGGTGCAGCCATAGGCGGCGAGCGCGAAGCCGAGCTTCTCGAGATACAGCAGCAGTCCCGCCTTGCGCAGATACTCGGTCACCACGCGCGATCCCGGCGCGAGCGACGTCTTGATATGCGGCTTGACGGTTAAGCCAAGCTCCACCGCTTTCTTCGCGAGGAGCCCCGCGGCGAGCAGCACGCCGGGGTTACTCGTGTTGGTGCACGAGGTGATTGCGGCGATCAGCACGTCGCCGTTCTTGAGCTCGACGCCGTCGTAGGTCTTGTAGGGCTTGCGGAGGTCGTCGGCTTTCTTGCCAAAGCCGCTCTCCTTGGCGGGCGCAGCGAAGAGCTTGCCGAAGGTTTGCGATACCTTGTCGAGGTCGATCCGGTCCTGCGGGCGCTTCGGGCCCGCAAGCGAGGGCTTGATGCTCGAGAGGTCGAGCTCGAGCTCCTGCGAGTACTCGATCTCGCCTTTTCGCGGAATGCCGAAGAGACCCTGCGCTTTGAAGTACTCGGCGAAGCGCGCCACCTGCTCGTCGCTTCGTCCGGTGCCGCGCAGATAGTCGACCGTCTTCTCGTCGACCGGAAAGAACCCCATGGTCGCGCCGTATTCCGGCGCCATGTTGGCGAGCGTCGCGCGGTCGGTGACCGAAAGCGATGCCGTGCCTTCGCCGTAGAACTCGACAAACTTGCCGACCACCTTCGCCTTGCGCAGCATCTCGGTGACGGTGAGCACGACATCGGTCGCGGTGAGCGCCGGGTGCAGCTTGCCCTTCAGGTGCACGCCGACCACGTCCGGCGCGAGGAAATACACCGGCTGGCCCAGCATGCCGGCCTCGGCCTCGATACCGCCCACGCCCCAACCGACCACGCCGATGCCGTTGATCATCGTCGTGTGGCTGTCTGTTCCGACCAGTGTGTCGGGGTAACAAATTCCATCGGCCGATTTGTGCACGCCCGGCGCCAGGTACTCGAGGTTTACCTGGTGGACGATGCCGATGCCCGGCGGCACGACCTTGAACGTGTCAAAGGCCTGCATGCCCCATTTCATGAACTGATAGCGCTCCTCGTTGCGCTTGAACTCGAGCTTCATGTTGAGGTCGAGCGCGCTCCTCGTGCCGTAGTGGTCGATCTGCACCGAGTGGTCGACGACGAGATCGACCGGCACGAGGGGCTCAATCATCTTCGGATCCTTGCCCATTTTGGCAGTCACGCCGCGCATCGCCGCGAGGTCGCATAGGAGCGGCACGCCGGTGAAGTCCTGGAGCACGATGCGCGCTACGACGAACGGGATCTCGTCCGTGCGCGGCGCCACCGCCTTCCAGCCGGCCAGCTCGCGCACATGCGCTTCCGTCACCTTCTTGCCGTCGCAGTTGCGAAGCACCGACTCGAGCACGATGCGGATCGATATGGGCAGCCGCTCGATCGGCACGTTGAGCGCGCGGCCAAGCGCGGGCAGCGAGTACAAGCTTCCGTGCTTGAATTTCTGGAGGGTGTTGAAACTGTTCTGCGGCATCGTCAGTCCTTTTCTTCGTTCATTCGTCCGCCGTCGTGTCGCCAGCGCTCCTGCGGCGGGCAGCTTTCGCGCTCGAGTTCGGCCCTCAGCCGCGCGCGCTCTTCTAGCAGCGCGGGCAAGTGTTCATCGCAGCGCGCGATCGGGCCGGGGTAGTTGCGGATCTCTTCGTTTAGTTCGGCGAGCTTCTTTTCTAGGTACGCGGTCATATAAAGGGGGTTCCCGCAATCTTGATCTCACCCCCTTCATTCGCATAGCCCGCGTAGGTGGCTGTTTTCGGCGACTTTCCCGCGCTCATATCACCATGAGGTCGACGAATTCATGCACCGGGGTGGCATCGAGCCGCTTCGGATCCATGCACAGATCGAGGATTGCCCTTCGCTGCTTCTCCGGGAAGCGGCGCGCGAGGTTGCGCTCGAATTTTTCGACGAGGTGCGGGATGCCTTCCTTGCGCCGCCGCTTGTGGCCGATCGGGTACTCGACGAGCGCCTCCGCGAGCTTCTTGCCGTCCTTGAACTCGACGGTCAGACCATTGGCGATCGAGCGCTTCTCGGGGTCCAGGTAATCCTTGGTGAACTGCTTGTCCTCGACACAAACGATCTTTTCCCGAAGATTGTCGATGCGCGGATCCGCGGCCACGTCATCTTCGTAGTCGGCGGCGGTGAGGCGCCCGAAAATGAGCGGCAGGGCGACCATGTACTGGATACAGTGATCGCGGTCCGCCGGATTGTTAAGCGGCCCTTTCTTATCGATGATGCGGATCGCCGCCTCGTGCGTGCGGATGGTGATCTGCCGGATGTCCTCGATGCGGTTCTTCACCACCGCATGGAGCGACATGGCGGCTTCGGCGGCGGTCTGGGCGTGGAATTCCGCCGGGAAGGAGATCTTGAAAAGGATGTGCTCCATTACGTAGCTCGCGAAGGGCCGCTGGAACTTGAATTCCTGGCCGCGAAACGAGACGTCGTAGAAGCCCCAGGTTTTGGCCGTCAACACCGAGGGATAGCCCATCTCGCCCGTCTTCCCGATCAGCGCGAGGCGCACCGCGCGCGAGGTCGCATCGCCAGCCGCCCAGCTTTTCCTCGAGCCGGTGTTGGGCGCATGGCGGTAGGTGCGCAGGCTCTGGCCGTCGACCCAAGCGTGCGACACGGCGTTCACCACTTCGTCGTAGCTGCAGCCGAGCATATTGGCCACGACCGCGGTCGTGGCCACTTTCACGAGCACCACGTGGTCGAGCCCGACGCGATTGAAGCTGTTCTCGAGCGCCAGCACGCCCTGGATCTCGTGCGCCTTGATCATGCCGGTCAGTACGTCGCGCATGACGACTGGGGTCTTGCGGCCGCGCGACAACCAGTCAGCGGTCATGAGGATGCCGCCAAGGTTGTCGGACGGATGACCCCACTCCGCGGCAAGCCAGGTGTCGTTGAAATCGAGCCAGCGGATCATGGCGCCGAGGTTGAACGCGGCCTGCACGGGATCGAGCTGAAACGGCGTGCCCGGCACGCGGGCGCCATTCGGGACCACGGTGCCACGCACGATCGGGCCGAGGAGCTTGGTGCACGCCGGGTATTCGAGCGCCTCGAAACCGCAGCCGAGCGTATCCATCAGGCAGTAGCGCGCGGTCTCATAAGCATCCGCGCTTTTCACTTCGTACTTGGTCGCGTAGTCCGCGATGTCGGTGAGCACCTTGTCCGGCGCGGGCCGGATGTTCGAGATCGGCGCCGACATCAGGGCGCCTTGGTCAGGTTGTGGTCGTAGACCGCAGGGGGCGCGTTGTCGTCCGGCTCGAAGGACCATTCGTAGCCGCCTGCATCGTGCACTGGCTCGAACGTATGCTCGTTGCCGCCCGCTCTGGGCGCATGGCGCATCGAGGGCGCGGGTGCGCGCTCCTCGAGCTTCTTGTCCCACCAGATGGCGCGGCCGCGCTTCTGGGATTCGACCTCTTCTGGATGCTGCGCGAGAAATTCGCGCATGAATTTCGTCAGATCAGACTCGTACATGGCTAGCGTTTATCGATCGGTATCCATTTGCGGTTCTCGGGCCCGGTGTAGTTCGCGCCGGGGCGGATGATCTTGCCGTCGGAGCGCTGCTCGATGACATGCGCCGACCAGCCGCTCGCGCGAGAGATGACGAAGATCGGCGTGAAGTGCAGCGTCGGCACGCCCATTTGGCTGTAAGAGACGGCGCTGTACCAGTCGAGATTGGCGAACATTTGCTTCTCGTTCCACATCACGGATTCGATGCGCTCGGCGACGCGGTACTGCACCATGTTCTCGTGCTCTTTCGACAGCCGCTCGGCGACGGCCTTGATTACGTTGTTGCGCGGATCGCCGGTGGTGTAGACGGGATGACCGAAGCCGATGATGATCTCCTTGCGCGCCATACGCGCGCGGATGTCGGCTTCCGCTTCGTCCGCATTCCGGTAGCGCTTCTGGATCTCGTCCGAGACCTCGTTGGCGCCGCCGTGCTTGGGGCCGCGCAGGGCGCCGATGCCGCCGGTGATCGCGCTATACATGTCGGAGCCGGTGCCTGCGATGACGCGGCAGGTGAAGGTGCTGGCGTTGAACTCGTGCTCGGCGTAGAGGATGAGCGAGGTGTGCATCGCCCGGACCCAGGAGGCCTGGGGCTGCTTGCCGTGAAGCAAATGCAGGTAATGGCCACCGATCGAGTCGTCGTCCGTTACAGTTTCGATCCGCCGGCCGCTCGTCGCGTGGTGATACCAGTACAGGAGCATCGAGCCGAAGCACGCCAGCAATCGGTCGGCGATGTTGCGCGCGCCCTCGGCCGGATGCTTCTCGTCTTCGGGCTCGAGCGTGCCCAGCACCGAGCAGCCGGTGCGCATGACATCCATCGGGTGCGCGCTCTTCGGCAGTTGCTCGAGCGCTTTCTTCAGCGGCCCGGGCAGGCCGCGCAGGCCTTGCAGCTTGTGCTTGTATTTCTTCAACTCGTCCCGGGTCGGCAGCTTTTCGTGCACCAATAGGTACGCCACCTCCTCAAATTCGGCCTCATCGGCGAAATCGAGGATGTCGTAGCCGCGGTAGTGAAGATCGTTGCCGCTGCGGCCGACGGTGCAAAGTGCGGTGTTGCCAGCCGGGACGCCTGAGAGCGCGACCGATTTCTTGGGCTTAGGAGCGCCCGCGGGCAAAGAGCTCATCGAGCTTCTTTTCGTAGTCGTGGTAACCGATGATGTCGTAGAGCTCCTCGCGCGTTTGCATCTGCGGCAGGAGCGATTTTTGGCTGCCCGTCTTGCGAACGGCTGCGTAGGTCTCGCGCGCCGCCTTGTTCATCGCGCGGAACGCGGTGAGGGGATAGAGCACCATCGCGACATCCGCGGAGCGCAGCTCATCCACGGTGAAGAGCGGCGTCTTGCCGAACTCGGTGATGTTCGCGAGGATCGGCACGTTCACGGCGGCA
>JBHELS010000322.1:0-16438 GCA_046263015.1 Burkholderiales bacterium
CTCGCGCATCACTTCCCCGAGGGCGTGGAAGAGATCGATGCTCGCGTCGATCTCGTCGCGGTTGATGGACACGCTCTCGACGTTGATGCCGAGCGGGATGGCGCTCGCCTGGGGTAGATCGAGAATGCGGCGCAGGTTCTCGCGGCAGATCTGGATCGACTTCGCGAGCGGCTGTGCGGCGCCGAAGATGGCGCGCTCGGTTTCCGGCGCGACATTGACGCCGAGCCAGCGCAGAAAAGTGAGCGTCTTTTCGCGACCGCAAGGCGCAAAGGTCAGCACGATGCGGCGAGGCTCGGTGCCCGCACCGCGGCAGTCGCGCAGGTAGTCGCGCATCAGGCGCTGCGTCGGCTCGGCGTGGTACACCGTCTGCGAGATGAAATAGCGGCAGCCTTCGACGCCCTTCGCAAGAAGGCGCGCCGCCTCGCTTCGCTCGTCGTTGTGGCGCTCGGCGATCAGTACGCCGCCGACGGTGAAGCGGGCCGGATGATCGGCCGCGAGACGAACGGCGCGCGAGAGCGCGAGCGGATAACGCACGCCGGAGGTCGGGCGGCCGACGATCGACACCAAGCGCAGGTCCGCTTGCGCCGACTCGACGAGCCAGCCCTGCCAGGCAGCCTCGTCCATGGTGCCGAGCGCTTTGTAGACGATCGGCGTGAGCCCGGTGCGTTCGCGAAGAAGTAATGAATATTGGCGCGGGTCGAGCGTGGCGATGAACGGGAAGGGCCGCGGCTGGGTCGTGCGCCCCGACTCGTCCTGGATGTCGTAGACGACGAGGCCATCGAGCGGCAGGCCGCGAATGCGCGCCGCGAGCTTCTCCGCCGCATCCGCCACCTGCTCGCGCGGCGAGCCGGCACGAGGCGGCGTCGTGCCGTAAAGAAAGACCGGCTCTCGGTCAGTGAGCCGTGCGCGCAGATCCATGCAGGTAGGGTTTCAGTGCCGCATAGATCGTGCGATTCACGGGCGCTTCGAGCCCGGCGGCCGCGCTCATGCGCACGACGGCGCCGCAAAGCCATGGCGCCTCTAGCGGCTTGCGCGCTTCGAGATCGTGCTGCATGGACGTCTGCATGTCGGCGTGCAGCCCGTCGACGAACTTGAGCCGATCGGCCACGAAATCGTCGGCGAGCTTTACGCCGCGCATGCGTCCCAGGGACCAGGCTTCCTTCATCGCCGCCTCGAACGTCGCGCGCAGCTCGGGATCCGCGCGGCACACCCCGACCGGCGCGCGCGCGAGCGTGGTGACGCCGGAGAGTGCGGCCAAAAACACGAATTTCTCCCAGCGCGCGCGATCGATGTCGTCCACCTGCTCGATGGCGACGCCCGCGCCTTGACACGCCTCGACGAAGGGCGCGGCGCCCGCACCGACCTGCAGCCGCTGCATGGTGCCGGTGTGGCGAATGACCCCGGGCGCGCCGATCGCGGTGGCGATGTAGGCGACACCCGGCAGCACATATTTTTCGCCGATCACTCGGCCGACCAACTCCGGTGCCTCGACGCCGTTCTGGAAGCAGAGCACGCGGGTGCCCGCGCCGAGTAGCGGCGCGAGGCGCTCGGCGGCGCTCGCGACGTCGGCGAGCTTTACCGCGAAGAGGACGAAGTCGACGGCGCCGATTTCCGCCGCGTCGGCGTGCACCTGGGGGTGGGGCAGGTGCGTGTTGCCGAGCGCGCTTTCCACCCTAAGGCCATGCTCGCGCATCGCCGCCAGATGCGCGCCGCGCGCGAGGAAGTGCACGTCGTTGTCCGCCACGGCGAGGCGCGCGCCGAAGTAGCCGCCTACGCCTCCCGAACCGAAGATCGCAATGCGCAGTTTGCTAGTAACGGTAGTGGTCCGACTTGTACGGCCCCAGCTTGGGCACGCCGATGTAGCGAGCCTGCTCGTCGGTGAGCTCGGTGAGCTGCGCGTTCAGCGTCTTCAGCTGCAGCCGCGCCACCTTCTCATCGAGCGCCTTGGGCAGGATATAGACGCCGATCGGATAGTTTTTGTTGTTGGTAAAGAGCTCGATCTGCGCGAGCACCTGGTTGGCGAATGACGAGCTCATCACGTACGACGGATGCCCCGTCGCGCAGCCGAGGTTAACGAGCCGCCCCTCCGCGAGCATGATGATGCGCTTGCCGTCGGGGAAGATGATGTGATCGACCTGGGGCTTGATGTTTTCCCACTTGTATTTCTTCAGGCTGGCGATGTCGATCTCGTTGTCGAAGTGGCCGATGTTGCACACGATGGCGTTGTTCTTCATGCGCTTCATGTGCTCATGGGTGATGACGCTGAAGTTCCCGGTCGCGCTGACGAAGATGTCGGCCTTGTCGGCGGCGTAGTCCATGGTGACGACGCGGTAGCCTTCCATCGCCGCCTGCAACGCGCAGATCGGATCGATCTCCGTCACCCAGACCTGGGCCTGCAAGCCGCGGAGCGCTTGTGCGGAGCCTTTGCCCACTTCGCCGTAGCCGGCAATCACCGCCACCTTGCCGGCAACCATGACGTCGGTCGCGCGCTTTATACCGTCGACCAGCGACTCGCGACAGCCGTAAATGTTGTCAAATTTCGATTTCGTCACCGAATCGTTGACGTTGATCGCCGGAAAGAGCAGGCGCTTGTCCTTTGCCATCTGGTAGAGACGATGCACGCCGGTCGTCGTCTCTTCCGTCACGCCCCGGATCTCTTTCGCGATCTGGCTGTACCAGCCGGGCTTCGCCGCCAGGCGCTTCTTGATCGCGGCGAAGAGATACTGCTCCTCCTCGCTCTTGGGATCGGAGATCACTGAGGCGTCCTTCTCGGCGCGCTGGCCGAGGTGGATGAGGAGGGTGGCATCGCCGCCGTCGTCGAGGATCATGTTCGGCCCTTGGGCGCCGAACTCGAAGATGCGGTGGGTGAACTCCCAATATTCCTCGAGCGACTCGCCCTTGTAAGCGAACACGGGCGTTCCGCCCGCGGCGATGGCCGCTGCAGCGTGGTCCTGAGTCGAGAAGATGTTGCAGGACGCCCAACGCACATCTGCCCCGAGCGCCTTCAGCGTCTCGATCAGCACCGCCGTCTGAATGGTCATGTGGAGCGACCCGGTGACGCGCGCGCCTTTGAGTGGCTGCGTTTTCGCGTACTCGGCGCGAATCGCCATCAGCGCGGGCATCTCGGACTCGGCGATCAGGATCTCCTTGCGTCCCCAATCGGCGAGCGACAGGTCGGCGACGCGGAAATCGGAGAATTTGGAGTCTGCGGCTTTCATATGGACCTCCGGAAAAACAAAGCGCCCGCACCGTTTCCGATGCGAGCGCGGTTGAATTTAGCTGAGCCTGACCCCGACGGGTGGTGGGGACGCAACGCTCCTCAGCGGGGCGCATTTTAACCGGTTCTAGTTCCTTTTCAAGGCGTGGCCGACACTGCATCCTTCGGCGCATGCCGGCGTCGGTGGTGGGCAGCGTCGTTTTCCTGAAGATCGCAGACTTCGCGCGCCGCCCGGCGAGCGAGCAGGCGCGCTTGCGCGCCCAGCTCGAGGCGGTCATCGCCGTCGTAACCGCCGAAGTACCCCCCGCCAATCGCCTGGTACTCGATGCCGCCGACGGCGTGGCCGTCGTGCTGCTGCGTGATCCGCAGGCCGCGTTGCGCATCGGGCGCCGCGCATTGACTGCGGCGGCGGCCGGCCTGCCGCTCGCGGCGGGCCTGAACCATGGGGCGCTACAGCTTGACGGCCGCAAAGGCGGCGAAGGGATGACGGGCGATGGCATTGCCGTCGCCGCCAACATCGCTGCCTTCGCCGAGTCGTCGCGTCTCCTTGCCTCGCGCGCATTCCATGATGCGCTTGCCGAAGCGGCACCGGGCCGCGAAGCCCAGCTTCGTCCGGCCGGCACGTTCACCGACTCGGGGCTTCGCTCGCACGAGATCTTCGCGCCGGATGAGCGCGCGGTTGGACGCCGCCGCCGTCGCTACGCCGCCACGGCTTTTGTGCTCGCCCTTGGACTGCTGGCGGGCGGCCTCGGATGGCGCTCGCACGAAGGCCGGCCGGCATTCGTTGACGTGGTCACGGCGAAGTACACGTATCTGCAGGCCCTCGTGCAGCGCGCGCGCTTCTGATGGCGAAGAAGCCTTCGAAGATCGGCCGCTATCGCATCGTCACCGAGCTCGGGCGCGGCGCGATGGGCATCGTCTACAAGGCCGAGGACCCGAACCTCGATCGGCTGGTGGCGCTGAAGACCATCATCCTGCCCGATGAGAACGATGTTCGCCGCGACTACGAAAAGCGCTTCTTCATCGAAGCGAAGGCCGCCGGCAAGCTGACGCACCCCAACATCGTCACCACCTTCGACTGCGGCGAGCACGACGGCACCGTGTACCTCGCGATGGAACTCCTCGAAGGGACGGACCTCCGTTCGCGCATGATCAAGGACGGTGTCACCGCCCTCGAGGCGATCGAGATCGCACGGCAGGTGGCCGAGGGCCTCGGCTACGCGCACGAGCGCGGCGTCGTCCATCGCGACATCAAGCCCGGCAACATCATGCTGAATGGCGGCGCGGCGAAGATCATGGACTTCGGCCTTGCGCGCATGCGCATGTCCGACCACAAGACGAGCACCGGCATGGTGCTCGGCACGCCGCGCTACATGTCGCCCGAGCAGATCAGCGGCCAGCCGGTCGATCACCGCTCCGACATCTTTTCGCTCGGCATCGTGCTCTACGAGATGCTCACCGGTACGCGGCTCTTCGGCGGCGAGAACATCGAGCAAGTGGAGCACGCGATCACGCAAACCGAGCATGTGCCGCCGACCCGGGCGGTGCCGGGATTGCCGTCGATGATCGACTTCGTCGTCGCGCGAGCCCTGAAGAAAGAGCCGAAGCCTCGCTATCAGGACGCGCGCGAGCTGGCGGCCGATCTCGCCACCTGCCTCGCGGAATTACGCGCGCAATCGCAAGCGGTGGAGCCCTCGGCCTCCGGCAGCCGCACGGTGAAGATGGAGGCCGGCAACGAGAAGCTGGCCGACGCGCCGCTCGCGCGGGCGATCGCGGTCGATACTCGCCTGCCGCTCTCGCGGCTTCTCGATCCGACCGCGGCGTTGAAGCGCATCAAGGATCCGGCGCGCGAGCTTACGCGCCTCGCCCGCCCGGTGGGTTTGCTTCGCCGAATCGCGCACGACGCCGCCGTGCGCCAGCTTTTCGTCACCATGCTGGTGGCGAGCGTCGCGGCGCTCTACCTCGCCCTCGGCGCTTAGTTCCTAGGCCTCGAAGCTGATCAGCCCCATGCCGGTCGTCATGGGGGCGTAGTAATGCCGATGCGTACGTTGCGCGCTCGCGGAGACGGCGCCGCGCATGGTGAGCCACATGATGAGCTCGACCGCCTCCGCACCCGCCTGCTCCATGATCTCCTGGTGCGTGATGCGCGCCAGGCCTTCGGGGTCCGCTTCGAGCTGGTCGAGAAACCACTGGTCGAACTTCTCGTTCATGTAGCCGAAGCGCTTGCCTTGGAGCTGGTGCGACATGCCGCCCGTGCCCATCACGACCACGCGAATGTCGGCGGGAAAGCTCGCGACCGCCGCGCGCAGCGCCTGCCCGAGGCGGTAGCATCGGCGCGCCGTGGGGAGCGGATGCTGGATCACGTTGACTTGCAGCGGAATCGCTCGCACCGGCCAGCCATCGGCACGGTGCGGGAAGCAGAGGTTCATGGGCACCAGAAATCCGTGCTCGACCGCGAGCTCCTGGCAGAGCGTGAGATCGAACTCGTGCTCATAGATGAGCGACTCGGCAAGATGCGCGGAGAGCTCGAAATCGCCCTTCACTTCCGGAAGCGGCCGCGTGCCGAAGCCTTCGTCACCGATCGCGTAGCGCTCCGCGACGCCGAGTGCGAAGGTCGGATACTTGTCGAAGCCGAAGTCGGCCGCGTGATCGTTGTACACGACGATGGCGACATCGGCCTCGAGGCGCGTGAGCCAGTCGCGCACGGGCACAAAGGCATCGAAGAGAGGCTTCCACGCCGGTTCCTCGGTGCGATTGCGGTCGACCACCGGGCCGATGGAAGGCACATGCGAAAGCCCAACGCCAGCGACGATCTTGCCCATCACACCGCGCCGCGGATCTTGCGTGTTGCGAGGAACTCTTCGTAGGTCTCGCCGCGCATCTGGGCGCCCATCTTGTAGAGCCCGTTACCGGTGACCGAGCCGATCTTTAGGAGGTAGTAGATGTTGGTGCCGGCGTCGATCAGGCCTTGGAAATTGCGCTTGCGAATGAGTTCCTTTTCCGCGTCGGTGAGACCGAAGCGCGACATGAAGCCTTCTTCGTCGCGCTTGAATGCCTCGCGCTCGGCGGCAGAACAGAGCGCGGCGCAAAGCTTGTTCAGCCGCCGACCGCGCTGAGCGAGGCGCAGATCGAAAATGCTGGTGTCGGCAATCGGCCGGAGCATGCGCAGAGGATAGTCTAAAGGGCAAAGTCGCCGAGGAAAATGCGCTTCACTTCGGGCGAGCGCAGGAGCTCGGCCGAGGTGCCCGCGAGCACAGTGCGTCCGGACTCAAGCACCACCCCGCGATCTGCTAGCCGCAGCGATAGCTCCACGTTCTGCTCGATGAAGAGGACGCTGATTCCCTGCTCGTCGCGGATGCGGCGCACGAGCTCGCCGATTTCCTGCACCATTTTCGGCGAGAGGCCGAGAAAAGGTTCGTCGATCATCAGGAGCTTCGGCCGCGCCATCAGGCCGCGCGCGATCGCCACCATTTGCTGCTCACCGCCGGAGAGCGTATGCGCAAGCTGCGAGCGGCGCGATTTCAAAAGCGGCAGCAGGGTCTCGAGACGCTCGCGCGTTTCGTGGCGATGCGATCGCGCGCGCGGATTGTGGGCGCCGAGGAGCACGTTGTCCTCGACGGTAAGAAAAGGAAAAAGGCGGCGTCGCTCGAGCACGTGCGCGATGCCCATGGCCGCCGCTTGGTGCGCGGGCATGCCGTCGATGCGCCTTCCTTCGAACAATATGCTGCCGCCGCGCGGGCGTAGCAGTCCGGAGATCGTGTTGACGAGCGTCGACTTGCCCGCGCCGTTGGGCCCGAGAAGCGCGACGATTTCTCCCGACAGGAGGCTTAACTCCGCGGCCCAGAGCACCTGGAAATCGCCGTAGGCCACGTCGAGCTTCGCGACGGCGAGCTGCGCGGCGGCGCTCATGCCGTGTACGCCTGGCCGAGGTAAGCCTCGACCACCTTGCGGTCGCGCGCGACGGCCTCTGGCGCGCCGTCGGCGATCACCTCGCCCATATGAAGCGCGATGATGCGTTGGGCGACCGCAGTGACGACGCGCATGTTGTGCTCGATGACCAGCAGTGTGAGACCTCCCGCGTGCAACTCGCGAACCAGCTTGACCAGGCCGGGAATGGAGCGCTGATCGACGCCGCCCGTCACCTCGTCGAGAAGCAAGAGTCGCGGCTGCGTCGCGAGCGCCCGCGCGAGCTCGAGGCGCTTGCGCTGCCCGGTGGACAACGTGCGAGCATGAGCCTTGGCTTTCTCCGCGAGCCCGACGCGGCGGAGCCATTCGTGCGCCTGCTCGCGCGCGTGCTTGACGTCGTGCGTGCGCGTAAGCGCGCCCACCATGACGTTCTCCGCGACGGTCATACCCTGGAAGGGGCGCAGCTTCTGAAACGTGCGCGCGATGCCACGGCGGCAGACATTGTCGGGGGAGACGCCGCCGAGCGGCGCGCCGTCCAGCTCGACCACACCTGCGTCGGGGCGGTAGAAGCCGCTGATGCACTCGAAGAGCGTCGATTTGCCGGCGCCGTTCGGCCCGATGATGCCGACGAGTTCGCCGGCCGCGACGTCGAAGCTGATGCCGCGGTTCGCGGTGATGCCGCCAAAGCGCTTCGTCACGCCGCGCACACGAAGGAGGCTCATCCCCGGCGCAGCCAGCCGACGAGCCCCTGGGGCGCGAAGCGCACCATGACGATGAGCGCGATGCCGTAAAGAATGAGGTAGAGACCGACGAGATGGGAGCCGAGGCCGCCGAATTCGGCGCGCAGCCACGTCTCCACCGTCGTGACGAGCGCCGAACCAAGAAAAGGCCCGAGCGCGCTGCCGAGCCCGCCGAGAATCGCCGCGAGCGCGAAGCGCACGGAGAGATCGATGGAAAAGACATAGAGCGGATCGACGAAGCCGACGTACTGCGCCCAGAGGCCGCCGCAGACTGCGGTGAAGGCGGCGCTGACGGCGATCGCCACCACCTTCAGCCGCCGTGCCGGCACGCCGAGGGAGAGCGCCGCGTCCTCGTCCTCGCGCACGGCGGCGAGCTGAAAGCCGCGCCGCGAGCGCTCCAAATAGAGCTGCGCCAGATACACGAGCCCCGCGAGCGCGAGGACGATCCAAACCCAGATCGACTTCTCGGCGATGCCGAGCGTCCAGAAGCCCGGGCGAAACGGCACCGGGATCCCCTCGGAGCCGGCAGTGAAGCCGCGCCAGCGTGCGGCGCCAAGGAGGAGCACCTGCGATACCGCGATCGTTGCGATGACGAAATACGGGCCGCGCAGGCGGTTCGAAAGGAAGCCGATGACGGTGCCGGCGGCGCTTGCCAGCGCGGCGCCGATGGCAAGGCCGTACCACGGCGAGATGTTCCAGCGCACGCCGCACAACGCCGCCGCATATGCGCCGAGACCGAAGAAAGCGGAGTGGCCGAGCGAGATCTGGCCGGCGTAGCCGCCCGCGATGTTCCAAGCGCCGGCGGCGCAGCCCCAGATGAGGATCAGGATCAGGCTGTCGAGCAGGTATGCGTCGCTGACGACGAGGGGCGCGAGGCCCACCGCGACGAAGAAGACCACCGCACCGGCGTAGGTCCTCACATGCCGAGCGATTCGGAACCGCGTTGGCCAAACAATCCGGCCGGGCGCACGACGAGGACGGCGATGAAGAGAAGGAGGTAGAGCATCTCCTTCCACGCTGTGCCGATGGTGTAGGAACCGATCACTTCAACCGCAGCGACGATCAGCGCCGCGATGAGCGCACCCACCATGTCGCCCAGCCCGCCGAGCACCACCGCGATGTAGGCGATGAGCACGAACTGCAGCCCGGCCGTTGGATACACCGGGTAGATCGGCGCGAGCAGGACGCCCGCGGCACCCACGCAGACGATGCCGACCGCCCAAGTGAGCGCATAGATGCGGTCGGTGTTGATTCCCATCAGCGCGGCGGCCGAGCGGTCCTGGGCGGTCGCGCGCATCAGTTTTCCCGTATAGGACCAGCGCATGAAGGCGAAGAGCGTCGCCGTCGCGGCCACCGCGAGCGCGAATGCCACGGCTTGCGCAAAATTCAGCACCGCCCCGCCGACGTTCAGCACCGAGCCGTAGTAACTCGTTCGCACGAAGCGCGCCTCGCCGCTCCAGAGAACGAGCGCGAGGTTTTGCAGCACGATGGAAAGTCCCACCGTGGTGAACACCTGCACATTGTGCGAGGTGTGCACGATCGGCCGCATGATGAGCGCGTAGCTTCCCCAACCAATGCCGAAGAAGAGCGGTAAGGCGACGACGAGCGTGAGATACGGGTCGGCGTGCAGCAGCGTGAACGCCCAGAACGCGGCATACATGCCGAACATCAGAAACTCGCCGTGCGCGAAATTGACGACGCGCATGACGCCGAAAATCAGCGTCAGCCCGATCGCGATGAGCGCGTAGATACCGCCCAGCAGGATCGTCGAGACGACGAGCTGGGAGATCAGAGCGCTACTTGCGCTGGTTCCACGGTCCGAGCGGCACCCACTTGGCCCGGCCGCTCGTGAACTGCTCGGGCCAGACGGTCACGAGCTCGCCGTTCTGCCATTGCAGCATGTAATGCTGCACGCGCTCGTTGGAGTTCTGGCCCGACTCGTCGAACTTCACTCCCCAGCCGTTCATCAGGCTTCCCACGGGAAGGTCCATCTTCATCACCGCGGCGCGAAACTTGGTGAGCTCATCGGTTTTCGCCGCATCGAGCACCAGCTTGAGTAGCCACAGTCCGCCCGCCGCGAGCTGGTGGCCGCCCGCCGGCACGTCGGAGCCGGTTTTCGCCTTGAGCGCCTCGCGGAACGCGTGCTCGATCTTCTGGCCGTCGGGTCGCAGCTTGTCGACAAGGAAACCGACCCCCGGCTCGCTCAGCGCAAACGGTCCGTTCGATTCGTTGCCGAGCGCCTTGCCGAAGCCGGGGTTGCCGTAGCCGGTCGCGCCCGCGTGCACCACCGCTTTCACCTCGAAGTTCTGCTCGCGCGCCTGGCGCCAGAAGAGGATCGCATCCTGGTCGCGCGCGATATGGTGCACGACGTCAGGGTTCGCGTTCTTCAGCTTGAGGATGACGGGCGTGAGATCGTTCGTGGTGAACGTGTAGTACTCGAGCGCGACCTCCTGCATGCCGAACTCTTTCTTCGCGCGCTCGCGTGCCGCCTCGGTGGCGCCCTGGCCGTACGAAGAATCTTCCGCGATGTAGGCGATGCGCAGCTCGCTCGGTTTCTTGCCCAGGCGCGGCGCCAGGTACTTGGCGATGAATTCGACGTTGTACCAGCCGAAGCCGACGCCATCGATCTCCGTGCGAAAGACGTTCTTCAGGCCGCGCCGCGTAAAGCGCGGATCGACGCAGGAGGTCTCCCAGTAGATGACGTTCTGGCGCGCGGCAGCTTCGCTAGCCGCGCCGCAGAGGATCGAGGAGAAGGTGCCGGTGATGATCTTCACTCCCTCGCGTGTCGCGAGTCGCGTCGCCTCGGAGGCCGCGGCGGTCGGATCGGGCGCGTCGCCCACGACGAGGACGAGCTTGCGGCCCATCACGCCGCCGAAGCGCGTGTTGATGAGATCACGCATGATCTCGTAGCCCTCGAGGTGAAGCTTGCCCTGCACGGCGAGGTTGCCGGTGAGCGGTTCGAGGACCCCGAGCTTGTACTCGCCTTTCAGCTGAGCGTGAGCCGATGCGACGCAAAATACGAACGCCAGCGCGGCGGCGCCGGCAGCGATGAGCCTCTTCATGCCTCTTCCCTCCTCCTGAGAGGGTTAGAGGATGCCCGATTGCCGCCTTCCGGTAAATGGAGGGGCTAGTTGCCCCACACCTCGCGGGCGAGGTCCAGGCAGAGCTTGAGCTTCGCCTTCTCCTGCTCGACGGTCAGGTTGTTGCCGTGGTGCGTGCTCGAGAAGCCGCACTGCGGCGAGAGGCACATGTTCTCGAGCGGCATGTACTTCGCCGCCTCGTCGATACGCCGCTTCAGCTGCTCTTTGCTTTCCAGCTCCGGCAGCTTGGAGCTGACGAGCCCCAGCACCACTTTCTTGCCCTTCGGGACAAAGCGCAGCGGCTCGAAGCCGCCGGCGCGCTCGGTGTCATATTCGAGAAAGAAGCCGTCGACGTCCAAACCGGTGAAGACGCGCTCGGCGACGAAGTCGGCGTAGGCGCCGCTTGCGAGCCAGGTGCTCTTGAAATTGCCGCGGCAGGTGTGAATGCACACCGTCATGTCGTCCGGCACGTCGCGGATCGCCTCGTTCACCGCCCGTGCGTACATCTCGGCGTCCTTCTTCGGATCGTCGCCCAACTTTTTGAACGACTCCTGCACCTTAGGGTCGCCCCACATGGCGATCGTCGTGTCGTCGATCTGCAGATAACGACACCCGGCCTTGTAGAGGTCGGCGATCTCTTCGCGGTAGGCCTTCGTGGTGTCGGCCCAGAATTCGTCCAGGTCCTTATAGATTTTTCCAAGCGCTTCGCGGTCGCTCCTCGCATGCAGCATCGCCGGCGACGGCATGGTGAACTTCGGCGTCCCCTTGGTCACGCAGGATTTCAGGAACTTGAAGTGCTCGAGCATCGAGGGCTTCGTGCGCCGCACCTTGGATGTCAGCTTGAACATCGGCGGCTGCTCTTCGGTGGCGGCAAACGTATGGGTCTTGTTCACCGTGAGCTCGACGCCGTCGAAGCCGTGAATGAAGTCGATGTGCCAGAAATCGCGGCGGAATTCGCCGTCGGTGATGGACTCGAGGCCAAGCGACTCCTGAAGCTTCACGACTTCGCGGATGTCCTTGTCCTGGATCGCCTTCAGCTCGGCATCGGAGAGCTCGCCCCGCCGGTTCTTGGCGCGGGCGTCATGCAGATCCTGGGGACGCAGCAGGCTGCCGACGTGGTCGGCACGAAAGGGTGGCTTTTGCATGATGTCTCCTCGAGCGGGCCGCGCGCTGCGCGGCCCGGATTACGCGGCCTGTTTCAGCGCCAGCGCCTTGTTGGTCGCTTCCCAGGTGAAGTCGCCGTCTTCGCGGCCGAAGTGGCCATAGGCGGCCGTCTTTTCGTAGATCGGCCGCAGTAGGTCGAGCATCTGGATGATGCCGCGCGGGCGCAAATCGAAATGCTGCGTGACGAGCGCCGAGAGCGCGTCGTCAGACATCTTGCCCGTGCCCTGCGTCGTCACCATCACGCTCGTCGGCCGCGCCACGCCGATCGCGTATGACACCTGCACCAGGCATTTGGATGCGAGGCCCGCCGCGACGATGTTCTTCGCGACATAGCGCGCCGCATAGGCCGCCGACCGGTCGACCTTGGAGGGGTCCTTGCCCGAGAACGCGCCGCCGCCGTGGGGCGCCGAACCGCCGTAGGTGTCGACGATGATCTTGCGGCCGGTCACGCCGCAGTCGCCCTTCGGGCCGCCGATTTCGAAGGCACCGGTCGGGTTCACCAGGTAGTTGATCTTTCCTTTGACCATGCTCTTCGGCAGCACGGGCTTGATCACTTCTTCGATCACCGACTCGGAAAGCTTCTTGTGCTCGATGCCGGGGGCATGCTGGGTGGAGAGCACTACGGTGTCGATCGATTCCGGCCGGCCGTTCGCGTACCGCACGGTGACCTGCGACTTGGCATCGGGCCGAAGCCAGGGCAGCTTGCCGGTGCGGCGCAGCTCCGCCTGGCGCTCGACCAGGCGGTGCGAGAGAAAGATGGGCAGCGGCATGAGGCTTGGCGTCTCATCGCAGGCATAACCGAACATCAGGCCCTGGTCGCCCGCGCCCTGATCGAGGTCAACGCTCTTGTCGACGCCGCGCGCGATGTCCGGCGATTGCTGGCCGTAGGCAACGAGGATGGTGCAGGTGGCTGCATCGAAGCCGATCGCCGGATCGTGATAGCCGATGCGTTTTACGGTCTTCCTCGCGACTTCATCGTAGTTGACGCGCGCGTTGGTCGTGATCTCGCCCGCGAGCACGATCAGGTTGTCCTTCACCAACGTCTCCGCGGCGACGCGAGAAGTCTTGTCCTGCTTTAGAATCGCGTCGAGCACCGCATCGGAGATCTGGTCGGCAACCTTGTCCGGATGGCCTTCGGACACCGATTCGGACGTAAAAAGAAAATCGCTCATGCGGGCGGGTCTCTTGGAGAAGGCCGCAAGGATACCAAATTTGCCCCGTATTCCGATCGCGCTGCTGCGCGGGCTCGGGGCGCTGCCACTCGGCTTATTGCATCGATTGGGAAGCGTCCTCGGCTGGGCGATGTATGGGATGTCGCCCACGTACCGGCGGCATCTGCGGGAGAACCTGGCCCTCGCCCGTTATGACCACGCGCCGCTTCGCCGCCGCGCGATCGCCGCCGCGGGCGCGCTCGTGACCGAGCTGCCGGCGCTCTGGTTTCGACCGCACAGCGAAGTGGTCGCCCTGGTGAAAGAGGTGCAAGGCGCGGACGACGTGCTCGCCGCACAGCGCGCCGGACACGCCATCCTCTTCCTCACCCCGCACATGGGTGCCTTCGAAGTCGCCGCTCAATATGCCGCGAGCCACATGCCGATCACCGTGCTCTACCGGCGCCCGAAGATCGGCTGGCTCGAGCCGCTCATGCGTGCCGGCCGCGAACGCGGCAACGTGCGCCTCGTGCCGGCCGACTTGACGGGCGTGCGCGAGCTTTTCAAGGCGCTCGAGCGCGCCGAGGCCGTGGGCTTCCTGCCCGACCAAGTCCCGGGCGCGGGCGAAGGCGAGTGGAGCGACTTTTTCGGAAGGCCGGCCTACACCATGACGCTGGCAGCGAAGCTCGCGAGCCGCAATAACGTCGCGACGTTTGTCGCCTTCGCGCGGCGCCTGCCGCGCGGAGCGGGCTACTCGATTGTGCTCCGGCGCCTGCCTGCGGCCCTCACGGGGGAGAGCGCGACGCGCAGGGTGAATCGCGCGCTCGAAGAGCTCGTCGCGCTTTGCCCCGAGCAATATCTCTGGGGCTACAACCGCTATAAGACGCCCCAAGGCGCGCAGCCGCCGCCTGCTCGCGAGTGAGCCGCATCCTATTTGGGCTCATGTGGCTTGTGCACTGGCTGCCGTTCCGCGCGCTCGCCGCGATCGGCAACGCGGTCGGAGTGCTCTTCTTCTGGCTCATCAGGGAGCGCCGTCGCGTGACGCGCATCAATCTCGGGAAGTGCTTTCCGCGAATGCCCTCCGCCGAGCGCGAGCGGCTCGCGCGCGGCGCCTTTCGCGCCTTCTGCCGCAGTTTTGTCGAGCGCGGCGTGCTGTGGTGGGGCTCGGCCGAGCGGATCAAGCGCATGGTGCGCCTCGAGGGCCTCGAGCATCTCGATGCGGCCGGGCCCGCCGTCATCGTGCTCGCGCCGCATTTCGCCGGCCTCGACGCCGCCGGCATCCGCCTTTCCATCGATCGCGAGCTCTCGTCGCTCTATTCGCACCAGAAGGACCCGGCCCTGGACCGCCTGCTCCTCCGAAGCCGCACGCGCTTTCGCCCGCACATCGTGTCGCGCCAGCAGGGCTTGCGCAAAGTGCTGCGCTGGATCAAATCCGGCATCCCTTTCTATTACCTGCCGGATCTCGACTTCGGTCGCAAAGGCACGATCTTCGTGCCGTTCTTCGGCGTGCCGGCGGCCACCGCGGTGGGCCTGTCGTATATTGCGCGCTCGACCGGGGCGCGCGTCGTGCCCTGCGTGGCGCGCATGCTGCCCGAGGGCGGCTACGAGGCGCGGCTCTATCCGGCGTGGCGCGATTTTCCGAGCGGCGACGACGCAGCCGACGCGCGCCGCATGATGGCGTTCATTGAGGAGCGGGTGCTCGAGATGCCCGAGCAGTATCACTGGCTGCATAAACGCTTCAAGACCCGCCCCGAGGGCGAGCCGGGCTTCTATTGAAGCTTGCGATCGTCGGCGCAGGCCATATGGGCCGCTATCACGCGCAGAAGTTCGCGCGTCTGCCCGGTGTCGAGGTGACGGCGGTGGTCGATGCCGACCTCCCGCGCGCCGAGGCGCTTTCCCCCCATGCGTTCACAGATTACCGCGCGATCTTCGGCAAGGCCGACGCGGCGGTGATCGCGGCGCCGACCGACCGCCACCACGCGATCGCTCGCGACTGCCTGCGGCAGGGACTGCATCTGCTCGTGGAAAAGCCGATCGCCACGACGCTCGCCGAAGCCGATGAGCTCATCGCGCTCGCCGAAAAGAACCAGCGCGTCCTGCAGTGCGGGCATGTCGAGCGCTACAACCGCACTTTCCGCGCGCTGCACGCGCGCATGGACCGGCCGGTCTTTATCGAAGCCGAGCGCCTTGCCGGTTTCAAGCGGCGCGGCGCCGAAGTCGATGTCGTGCTCGATCTCATGATTCATGATCTCGATCTCGCCTGCGCGCTGGCGCGCGCCGAGCCGAGCGAAATCAGCGCCTGCGGCTTTCGCGTGCTGACCCGCGACATCGACATCGCCAATGCGCGCATCGAGTTCGCAAACGGCTGCGTTGCCAACCTCTCCGCCAGCCGCGTGAGCCAGGTACCGGTGAGGAAGCTGCGCGTTTTCCAGCCCGACTTGTACGTCTCGGCCGATCTGCAGGGGGCGAAGCTCCGCTATGTCCGCGAAGCGGGCGGCAGCGTCGCCGAGACGGAGGAGACCCACGAGGGCGGCGACGCGCTCGCCGATCAGGCGGCCGCCTTCTCGGCCGCGGTGCACGGGCGGGAGCCGGTGCAAATCGACGGGCGCGAGGGCCGCCGTGCACTCGAACTCGCGCTCAGCGTCGGGCGCCTCGTGCGCGAGCGGCTTGCCCGCTTTCAATGAAGCTTCCCTTCACCAAGATGCAGGGTGCGGGCAACGATTTCGTCGTCCTCGATTGCACTGCGCGGCCGTTCGCCCTGGGACGCGCTGAGCTGAGGCATATCGCCGATCGCCATCTCGGCGTCGGCTGCGACCAGATCCTCGTGGTCGAGCGCGCCCGTGGCAGCGGCGCGGATTTTGGTTATCGGATTTTCAATGCCGACGGCGGCGAGGTCGAGCAATGCGGCAACGGCGCGCGCTGCTTCGTGCGCTTCGTGCACGAGCGAGGACTGACGCGCAAGCGCGAGATCACCGTCGAAACGCTGGGCGGTCTCATCCGGCCGCGGCTCGAAGACGACGGCGAGGTGAGCGTGGACATGGGCCGGCCGCGCTACAGCGGCCGCGAGACGCTGAATATCGCGGGCGAGCAGGTGGCGGTGGCGATCGTCTCGATCGGCAACCCGCACGCGGTGCAAACGGTGCCCGATGTCGCGCTCGCGCCGGTGACCACGCAGGGACCTCT
>JBHELS010000323.1:0-7833 GCA_046263015.1 Burkholderiales bacterium
GGCGCTTCAACCGCTTCAGCACCTCCGCCTCGTCGCCTTCGGCGCTGCGCGAGCCGAGCTGCGCCCACAGCGTCTCGGCGCGCCCGGCGAAATACGGGATCATGCCGCCGCAGTGGTGCGTGATGATGCGCAGCTTCGGCAGCTTGTCGAAAAAGCCGGAGAACACCATGCGCGCCATGGCGACGCTCGTCTCGAACGGCCAGCCGAGCACCTGCCAGATCTCGTACTTGGATTTCGGCTCTCCCGCGTAATCGGCGCGCGAAGCGGGACGCGCCGGATGCATCCAGATCGGCACGTCGTGGTGATTGGTGGCGCGCTCGAACACCGGAAAATACTCGGGCTCGTCGAGCGGTCGCCCGGCGACGCTGGTGACGATCTGGATACCTTTCGCGCCAAGCTTGCCGACCGACCGGTCCATCTCCTCGAGCGCCGCCTTCGGGTTATTCATCGGCAGCGAGGCGACGAAGGCGGGAAATTCCTTCGGCCACTTGCGGCACATGTCGGCCATGCCGTCGTTCGCGACGCGCGCGAACTCCGGCGACTTGTTCGCATCCCCGAGGAGCTCGGGGCTCGGCAGGCCCAGCGTCAGCACCTGCTGCACATCGGGGAACTTGCCGCGCAACATCTCGACGCGGTGCTCCATGTCCCAGAGCATGCGCAGGCTCGACATGCGCTTCACCATGCCGGGCTCCTTCGAGTGCGTCTTCACGAGCTCGAGGTACTCGCGCGGCATGACGTGATTAAAGATGTCGATCTTCATGCCGCCGATTGTATTGCGCGCCGATGGTGCAGCGTCTTGTCCGCTCGCAGGTTCCGATCCGGCCTAAGACGCGGTCGCCAAGGTCACATCTGTACAGTAGGCTACGCCTGCCGCCGTAGCGGTAGCCGCGCAGATAGCGCGTGTTGTGCGTGCCGGGTACCTCGGCACGCCGGCCACCGAGCCCATCATGTTCTTAGAAGGCGACCGATATGAAAGCTAGCTTCTTCCGCCGTTTCGGCGGCCCCGAAGTCCTCGAGTACGGCGAGCTACCCGACCCCGTGCCGCGCGCGGGCGAAGTGCTCGTCGAGATCGACGCGGCGAGCGTCAATGCCGCCGACTGGAAGATGCGCGCCGGCCAATACGGCGCGAGCGTCGCCTTCCCGCACGTGCCGGGTCGGGACTTCTCCGGCGTCATCGTCAGCGCTGCGGGATTCTTCAAGCCGGGTGACGCCGTCTTCGGCGTCTGCGAGGTACCGCGCGAAGGCGCCTACGCCGAGAAGATCGCGATCCGCGAGGCGATCGTCGCGAAGAAGCCCGAGCGCCTCACGCACGTGCAGACGGCGGCGATCGCGCTCGCCGGCCTCACGGCGGTCGCGTCGCTCGAGGAGACACTGCAGTTGAGGCGCGGCGAGACGATCCTCATTCAGGGCGGCGCTGGCGGCGTTGCTGGCTTCGCCATCGCGCTTGCGAAGCACCTCGGCGCACGCGTCATCACGACCGCCAGCGCGCAGAACCAGGACTACGTTCGCAAGCTCGGCGCCGACGAGGTGATCGACTATCGCGCGCAGGACTTCGCTGAGGTCGTGAAGGACGTCGACGCTGTATTCGACACCGTCGGTGGCGAGGTGACGACACGCAGTTTTGCGGTGCTGAAGCCCGGCGGCCGGCTCGCGAGCGTGGCGGTCGGCGGCACGGCGCCGGTATCACCGCGACCCGATGTGCAATCGCTGCGTCCGAAAGTCGACCGCGACCGGCGGCGGCTCGACCGCGTTGCCGAACTCGTTACCAAAGGCGTGGTGCCGCTGCCGCACATCGTCGAATACCCGCTCGCCAAAGCCGCCGACGCGCACCGCGTGAGCGAAGCGCGGCACCTTCGCGGCAAGCTCATCTTGAGAGTCCGCTGACCAAGTGCGGTTAGGGAACGGCTACTGCTTCTGCTGAGACCCGGCTGAGGGCTTCGTCCCGGCGGCAAGGCGAGAATCGATGCGGCTCGACATGAACGGCATGGCCCTTGCTCGCATCGGGCAATGCTGGTCGCTAAGACAGGTGCCCGCCTCGGCGCCGTCGACCGCCTCCTCGCCGGCTTCTTGCTCTGCCTCATTGCCTTGCATGGCCAAGCCGCCGCGACGATGCCGTTTCTGTCGTGCGCTTCAGGCTGCGCCGCCGGTCACGTTACGAAAACCATGACGCACGACGAAGCTGGCGCTTCCCTGCACGCGGACGTCGCCGGGCACGCTCTTACGGCTCCCGGCGTCAGTAAGTGCGGGCCTGCTTGCACCGCATGCGATGTTTGTCATTCACCGGCCGCGGTTGCGGGCGGACATGCCCGCATCGATCTGCGGGGCGCCTCGGCCCAATCAATCGCCACCGGCGGCATAGTCCTCTTCATCCCGGACTCGCCACATCACCCTCCGCGCGCCTAAAGCGCGCGAGAACGCCCTAGGCGCAGGTTTTTGGCGCCGTTCGAGCTCGCGTGGCCCGCCGTCTGCGTTTCCCCGTACTGCTGGTATCGCCTTTCGATCAACTAAATTCAGGAGTCGACATGTCGCATGAGCAGATGAAGTCCTGTATCGAAGCCTGCTTCGCGTGCGCGGAGGCCTGCGACCATTGCGCCGCCTCGTGTCTCAAGGAGCAGGACGTCAAGATGATGGCGCGCTGCATAGCGCTCGACATCGATTGTGCCGAGATGTGCCGCCTGGCGGCGGCGTACATGTCTCGCGATAGCGCGTTCCACGGCGCACTGTGCGCGCTGTGCGCCGACGTGTGCGAGGCGTGCAGCAAGGAATGCGCGAAGCACAAGATGGAGCACTGCCAGCAGTGCGCGCAAGCGTGCCGCCGCTGCGCTGAGGAGTGCCGTCGCATGGCGTCCGCGCATGCGCGCGCTTGATCACCGCTTAACGCGCATAACGCAGAGATCAATGGACCCCCAAAAGTCGATGATGGGCTGGGGCCGATTCGCGGCGATGATCGCAATCTCGACCGTGATCATGTTCTTCTTGATGTACCAGCTCGTCTACTCGCTTGACCACGCGATTTTTAGCCTGAATCGGCTAATTGCTTCGTTGCTGATGGGGTGCGTCATGACTCTCGTCATGCTGAGCTTCATGTGGTCGATGTACGAAGGGATGGGAACCAAAATCGCCGTTCTCGTCGCGGCGGCAGCCTCGGGCGCCATCTTGCTTTCCGTCAACAGAAGCCAGGTCCTTATCAGCGATACCACCTTCATGAAGTCGATGATTCCTCACCATTCCATCGCCATCAACAGCGCACGCAAGGCAAGCATTAGCGACCCGCGTGTCCGCAAGCTGGCGGACGGAATAATCGAGGCTCAGGTGCGCGAAATAGCTGAGATGAAGCTGCTTATTGACGATATTGCGCGCAGCGGCAAACGCGGTACGACCGAGCTTCCGGCTCGCCCAGCAGAGGTGACCCCGGATATGGAACGCAAGATTCACGACGCGGTGCAGTAAGGAGTGAGCAGATCCCGCAGTCGCATCGACAGCCTCTGCGTCGAGCCCGGACAAGGCGATGCAAATAACGAGGGGGCGCAGCACAGGCAGGCAAAGCAAAGGCCCGGGCGTCAATGGGTATGCGGTTTCGCGCCGTGCGAATGCCCGTCCGCCGCCTTGCCGTGCTGTGGTATCGGCGTGTGCGGCTCACCCATTTCGACGAGCTCGCGATAGCCTTTCTCGTCCAGTTGCGGAAGCTTCTGCAGGAAGGCGACTACGTTCCAAAGCGTCTCATCGTCGTGAGTCGGCCCCCACGCCGGCATGCCGGTGGCCTTGATGCCGTGCTTGACGATCCAGAACATTTCGCGCGCATCGCCATGGGCACGGCGCGCGAGCTCCGGCGGCTTGGGGTAGAGGCCCTTTCGCAGCTCGCTCTCCGCGATGCCGGGGGCGAGATGGCAGCTCTCGCACATCTCGGCGTACTGGCTGGCGCCGGCGGCGATGCGCTTCTCGTCCACCAGGTCTGGCGGCGCGAGGGCGCGCGCCCGGGTTTCGATCGAGCGTTTGCGCAACACATTTAGCAGGCTTTCCGTAATCGGCCAGTGCGGTTCATCGGCGGCGACGTTGTAGGCGCCCGAGTAGACGAACGCCGCCGTAACGCCAACGACGAGGAGCAGAACGACTGCGGCGGTAATCGCGCTCTTCATGGCTCAGTACCAGACGCGCACGCCGAGCACGAGCGCCGTGTCGCTTCCCTCGCCGGGGCGGTGGGTCCAGCCGATGCCGACGTAAGGCGCGAATTCACGGCGTAGCTCGTAGCGCAGGCGCAGGGCGAGCTCGACTTCGTTCAAGCCGCTGCGCACGCCTCGCTCTTCGTCGGCCGAGCCTGAGAAGTTGAGCTCGGCGCGCGGCTGCAGAATCCAGCGCTGCGTCAAGAGTTGGTCGTATTCGGCCTCCAGCCGCCCGGAGAGACCGTTGCCGACGAAGGCGCTTGCGTTGACCTCGAACCAGTAAGGCGCCAGCCCCTCGATCGCGATCACGCCGGTATTGCGCGAAGGCTCGGGCCGCGCTTCGTGGCGCACGCCGGCCTGCACATGCCAGTAAGTGGAGATGCGGCGAGCGTAGAGCGCCTGGACTTCGGCGCGCTCGGCGGGCCCGCGCAGCATGCCTTCGCCTTCGGTCTTCAGCCAGAGCTTGTTGGTGTAGCTGCCCCACCAGCCTTGGCCGCCCCACGCCCAGGCATCCTCGCCCGATTTCGCCCGATACTCGAAGCGGTCCAGGAGAAGGAAAGTGATCGGTTCGTTGTCCATCACTGGCGCCGGCCACTCTTTGGGCGGCAGCGGATAGGGATCGACCTGCTGTGCATTTGCTGAGCCCGTGCCCATGGCGAGCATCAGTCCGAGCACAACAATTCTCATGTCACTTTCCTCTGCGGACGGCCCGAGACGTTGACGAATCGGAACATGCCCATCTCCATGTGGTAGAGCACGTGGCAGTGGAAGGCGAAGTTGCCGGGCTCGTCGTAGGTGAAGTCGAACGACAGGCGCTCGGCGGGTTTCACGTTGATCGTGTGCTTGCGCGGTTGGTGGGGGCGATCGGCGCCGTTGACGATCTCGAGGAATACGCCGTGCAGGTGCATCGGATGCTCCATCATCGTGTCGTTGACGAGAGTGAAGCGCACCCGCTCCCCGACGCGCAGCTTTGGCTGCTCGCCGGATTCCGAGAACTTGCGGCCGTCCATGCCCCAGACGAACGCTTCCATATTGCCGGTCAGGTGGAACTCGATCTCGCGCTCGGGTGGCGGCGGATCGAATGACGGCGCGAGCGCCTTGAGATCGGTGTAGACGAGCACGCGGTGCCCGACGTTCTCGAGGCCGGTGCCGGGCTCGCCGAGGCGGTTTCTCTGCACTTCGGCGACCATCTGGTTCTCCGGGCCGTGAGTGTCCGGGCCGTGGCGGCCGTTGATGGGGCTTTCCATGCCGGGCATGGATTCCATCTTCATGTTGCTGTGGTCCATGGGCATGCTGCCATGATCGCTGTGCATGCCGTGATCCGCCGGCGCTGGCGCATCGCTCGACTGGCTACCGTGCTGGCTGTGGTCGTGGCTCGACTGCCCGCCGGCCGCGTGGCCGCGATGCCCGTCCCCGCCCATGTCCATCCCCATGTCGGTCATCGTGCGCAGCGGCCGCTCGCGAAGCGGCGGTACGTCGGCCGTCATGCCCCGGCGCGGCGCGAGCGTGCCGCGCGCGTAGCCACTGCGGTCGATGGACTCGGCGAAGATCGTGTACGCCTGGTCGGCCTTCGGCTCGACGATCACGTCGTAGGTTTCGGCGATAGCGATCTGGAACTCGTCGACGGTTACCGGTTGCACGTTCTGTCCGTCCGCGGACACCACCGTCATGCGCAGTCCGGGAATGCGTACGTTGAACAGCGTGTCCGCGGCGGAATTTATGATCCGCAGGCGCACCCGCTCGCCCGGCTTGAACAGCGCCGTCCAATTGCCGTCGGGCGGCAGGCCGTTGACAAGATAGGTGTACGCCGCGCCGGTAACGTCGAGGATGTCGGTGGGATTCATCCGCATCTGGCCCCACATCTTTCGCTCCTCCCAGGTGCTGCGGAAGCCGTTCTTCTTCGCGTCGCGGAAGAAGTCGCCGAGCGTGCGCTGCTGAAAATTGAAGTACCCGCCCTCCTTGCGCATCACGGCGAGCACGCGATGCGGGTCGCGGAACGTCCAATCGGATAGCACAACAAAATGTTCGCGGTCATAGCGCACAGGGTCCGGGCGATTCGGCTCCATGACGAGCGGCCCGTATTGGCCGAGCTGCTCCTGGAGCGACGAGTGGCTGTGGTACCAGTACGTGCCGGACTGGCGGACCGGGAAGCGGTAGGTGAAGGTCTCGCCGGGACGAATGCCCGGAAAGCTCACGCCCGGCACGCCATCCATGTCGGAGGGAATGAGGATGCCGTGCCAGTGGATTGACGTATCCTCATCGAGGCGGTTGGTAACGCGCAGCGTCGCCGTCTCGCCCTCACGGAAGCGCAGGATCGGCCCTGGCACGGTGCCATTAATAGTGACAGCGCTGCCGTGCCTCCCGGCGAAAGAAAATGGCGTGCGCGCGATGACAAGATCGGCGACCCGATCGCCTCCGACACGAAGCTCGGAGCCCGGCCCGGGCACGCCTTCCGCGTAGGCAGGTGCGATGCCGCGAAACGCTTGCAGCAAGCCGAGCGCGGCAGTGGATTGAAGAAAACGACGCCGCGCGCCGCAATGTGCAAACGAATGACTCATGACCCGATCCTCTAAAGCACAACGAACGGACGCACGTCTTGGCAGACGGGCGGGACAAACAGCGGCCGTCAGGCCGCTAGTGGGGGCGGATCGAGCGGATCGGGGATGAAGCCAGCGGGGGAACGCTGGTAGAGCAAGATTTGGTTGCTGGCCGGAGCTTCGGCGACCTTCGGCGGGTTGTGCGAAGGCGCGAAGGCAGCGCTCGAGCAGTGTTCGACGCACGAGCTGCACGGCGTGTTGCCGTGTCCGTGCCCGGGCGCGGGCGAACCGCCATGATCCGAATCATGAGCGTGCTCGACAGGTGTTGATGGCCCCTGGTTTGCGAAAGCGCAGAAGCCGCTCGTCACTGAGGCGAGCGCCCGCACGGGAAGCAGCGCCAGCATCAGCAGGACCACGAAAGTCTTCAGTTTGCCGCTCACGCGAAACGAGGCTAGCACACCGAGAAATGCGCTGCCATCCCCTGCAGTCCTGTCGATCGCCTGCGCAGACTCCTCGCGATCTTCTGCTCCGGACTTCGCCGAGCGCGTCATGCCGCGCACGGTTAACGCCGCCATGGATCCCCGCCGCCTCAACGAAACCAAACCACTTAGGCAGGCACACGGGTTTACTGGCTAGCTTGCGTCGGCTGCAACGCTTCCCACACGCGTCGCGGCGTCGCGGGCATGTCGAGGTGTTTGACGCCGCGCGGGCGTAGCGCATCCAGGATCGCGTTCATTACGGCCGGCGGCGCGCCGACGCAGCCTGCTTCGCCGATGCCTTTCACGCCGAGCGGATTGGTTTTCGCCGGCACATCGATGAAGTCCATTTCCGCGGGCACGGCGAAATCGGTGGCGCGCGGCATGGCGTAGTCCATGAAGCTCGCCGAGAGCATCTGACCCGACTCCGGATCGAAGGCGACGTTCTCCATCAGCGCCTGGCCAATCCCCTGTGCGAGCGCACCGTCGATCTGGCCGTGGCAGATCATCGGATTGATCACCCGGCCGACGTCGTCGACGACGACATAGCGCGCGATCTCCACCACGCCGGTCTCCGGGTCGACTTCTACTTCGCAGACGTGGCAGCCATTCGGAAATGACGGCGGCACATTCGACGACCCGCTCGCGTCCAACCCCGTG
>JBHELS010000324.1:0-2560 GCA_046263015.1 Burkholderiales bacterium
ATCTTCGCGCTCATCGGCCCGAATGGCGCCGGCAAGTCGACGCTCCTCAACCTGCTCTCCGGCGTGTACCAGCCCGATGCGGGCACGCTTATCTATGGAGCTGAGAGCCTCGTCGGCCTGCCAGCGTACCGGCGAGTGCGCGTGGGCATTGCGCGCACCTTCCAGAAGATCCGCCTCTTCAAGCAGCTCACGCTCCTCGAGAACGTGCTCGCGGGCTTCCACGTCCATTACGACACGCCGTTCTGGCGCTACCTCGTCTATGGCGATACCGGCCGCTATCGCGACGAGGCGCTCGAGCTTCTCGCCTTCGTCGGCCTGGGCGCGCAGGCGAACGAGCGGGCCGGGGCACTGCCCTATGGGAAGCAGCGCATGCTCGAGATCGCGCGCTCGCTCGCCACGCGGCCAAAGTTCTTCATGCTCGATGAGCCGGCCGCGGGCTTGAATGCGGCCGAGGTGGAGTTCCTGCTCGCACGCCTCGTCGACATCAATCGGCGCGGCATCACGCTCCTCGTCGTCGAGCACAACATGGATCTCGTGATGAACGTCGCGCATCGCGTCTTCGTCATGGATCACGGCGAGCCGCTCTACGAAGGCACGCCGCGAGAGGTGCAGTCGAATGCGGCCGTGGTCTCGGCGTACCTCGGGGGCGAATTTGCTGCTTAGGCTCGAGAACGTCGAGCTCGCCTACGGCGAGGTACCGGCCTGCCGGGAGCTCTCCTTCGAGGTGGGCGAGGGCGAGATCGTCGCGCTCGTCGGCGCAAACGGCGCCGGCAAGAGCACCACGCTCCGTGGCGTCGCGGGCGCCATGCTGCCGCGCGCGGGGCGCATCTACTTCCGCGGCGCGGAGGTCACGCGCTTGCCGGCGCATGAGCGCGCCCGCGCCGGTATCGCGCTCGTGCCCGAAGGCCGGCGGGTTTTTCCGGCGCTCACCGTGCGCGAGAACCTGGAGATGGGCGGCTTCAATCTGCGCCGCGCGCCGGCCAAGCTCGGCTCGCAAATGGAGCGCATGATGCTGATGTTCCCGCGGCTGCGCGAGCGCGCAAGCCAGCCCGCCGGCACGCTCTCTGGCGGCGAGCAGCAGATGCTCGCCCTCGGACGCGCGCTCATGTCTGAACCCGAGCTCCTCTGCATGGACGAGCCCTCGCTCGGCCTCGCACCGCTCGTCGTGCAGGACATCTTCCGCGCCATCCGCGCGGTGAACGCCGCCGGCACGAGCATCTTGCTCGTCGAGCAGAATGCGCGCTACGCGCTCGAGACCGCAAGCCGCGGCTACGTGTTGCAGACCGGTCGCATCATCGCCGCGGACACCTGCGCTTCGCTAAAGCAAGACCCGCGCGTCAAAGAGGCGTACCTTGGGCGGCGTTGATTCCAGCTAATTCCGTACCAAGTACGTAATTATTTTGAAAGCTGCAAACGCGATAACTCATGACCAGCCAAAAATTCTCTCTCGACGGTAGAGCCGCGATCGTCACCGGCGCCGCAGGCGGCATCGGTAGCGCTATCGTCGCGGCGTTCCGGCAGGCGGGCGCCAAGGTCGCCGGCATCGATCTCAATCCGGCGCGCGTGCAGGCCGACCTCGCGATCTCCTGCGACGTCTCGTCCGAATCGCAGACCCGCGATGCCGTCGATCGGGCGGCGAAGGCATTCGGCGGACTGCACGTCCTCGTCAACACCGCCGCGGTGCGCGACGCGAGCGCGACGGTGACCGAGCTCGATCTTGCAGCGTGGAACCGCGTGTTCGCCGTGAACGTCGGCGGCGCCTATTTGATGAGCCGCTGGGCGATTCCGCACATCGAGCGCTCGGGCGGCGGCTCGATCATCCATATCGCTTCGCAGCTCGGCACCGTCGGCACGCCGGGGCGCGTCGCCTACTGCGCCACGAAAGGAGCGCTTATCACCATGGCCAAGGCGATGGCGGCGGACCACGCAGGACAAAAGATCCGCGTCAACACCCTCTCGCCCGGCGCCATCGAAACGGAGCGAATGCTGCGCTTTGGCTCGATGGAGAAGGCGCGCGAAGTGCTCGGACCGAAGCACCTGCTGAACCGGCTCGGGCAGCCAGACGAGATCGCCCAAGGCGCGGTCTTCCTCGCTTCCGACGCGTCGAGCTTCATGACCGGCTCGGACCTGCGCGTCGACGGCGGCTACAACGCGATTTAGAAAATAGGGACAGTCCCTATTTCCCGAAAACAGGGACTGTCCCTATTTAAATCGGCGTCGCGAGGAGCGACGGAACGGTCCCGGTGTCGGCGATGACTAGCATGCTCTTCACGCGCGCGACACCGCCACTGACACCTGCTTCCACGCGATAGCGCCCGACGCTGAAGAGGCGCGAGTTGCCTTCGAGATCGGTCTGGAAGAGGCTATAGCTCGCCTCAAAAGTCGCGACGCCATCCTTTTCGCCGAGGAGCCGCGGCGGCCCGATGACGTGGCGGTCGTAGTGCGGGTTGTATTCGTTCACGTGGCGATACGACTCGACGCGGTCGCGCAGCATGTTCTTGTTGTCGCACCACATGAGGACGTTCGGCAGTCCCTGCGCCACGTTCTCGCGCGTCACGAC
>JBHELS010000325.1:0-2995 GCA_046263015.1 Burkholderiales bacterium
ATCAATGGGCAGCCGAGCGTGCTGCTCGCGGCGATGAGCGAGCGCACCCAGGCCTTGCGCTTCGGCGCGCTCACGTTCTGCCTGCCCTGGTACGACGCCTATCGCTTCTACAACGAGGTGTGCATGCTCGACCAGCTCTCGGGCGGGCGCCTCGAGCTCGGGGTCGGGCGCGGCGTGTCGCCCATCGAGTCGCTCATCTTCGGCATGCAGAACATCGAGCACTCGCGCGAGAAGTACAGAGAGACGCTGGATGTCTTCTTCACCGCATGCCGCGAGCGAACGCTCAACTACAGCGGCAAGTACTACCAGTATCGCGATGTCGAGATCCACAACAAGCCGCTGCAGAAGCCCTATCCGCCTCTCTGGTTCCCGACCTCCAACCGCGAATCCATCGACTTCACGGCGCGACATGGCTACCACACCGCGCTCCTCATGAAGCCCGAGGCGTGCAAGCCCCTCTTCGACCAGTACCGCGAAACATGGGAGCGCTATCGCAACGACCCCGGGCGCCACAACGCGCATGTCGACGCGCCGCACCTCGGCAAGACACAGCACCTGATCATCGCGGAGACCGACGACGAGGCCCATCGCCTGGGCGTCCAGGCGTACGCGATGTGGGTCAGTCATATCCACCATCTCACGCGCAAGCTCGGGCGGCCGGATGCGCACAAGACCGATCCCTTCGATCCGGAGTCGGCACAGCCGCTCGTCGTTGGCAGCCCGGCCACCGCGCTCGAGAAACTGCAGCGTCTTCTGGAGGTTACGACGGCGAACTACCTGCTCTGCGTCTTCGCCTTCGGTGACTTGGCGCCGGAGCATGCCCGACGCTCGCTGGAGCTCTTCCGCGCCGAAGTGATGCCTCACCTGCGGCTGGCAGCGAGGTCGTGACGGAGTTACGCAAGGCGTGAGCCGCCCGGACTATGCCGTAGCGGGAACGCGACGTAGTTAGTTAATGACTTGGGTAGGAAGATGCTGACCGTGCAGTGAGATCACTGCACGGTTTGGAGGGTGGCCAGCACGCTGTTATCAGCGCCGTCCGAGAGACCGACTCGCTGGAGGAGCCGGTCCGCGGTAGCGCCAAACAAAGTGTAGTCGCCGTCTAATCGCCAAGTAGCGGGTCGTACCGGAGGGCACGTCTAGCGGGCGTGCCCTCTTTTTTTGTCCCGCGCAAGAAAGATTGTGCCGAAGTGCATGAGCGCGCGGTATCGCCGCTCACCGCGCCGTCGTGTCGAGGTCCCGGCGATTTCGCAATGGTGCTTTGTCGACGCTTGCACACTTCGCCGCGACAGGCAAATCCCGCATGCAGATGACGCGTGCGTTACACGCGCGAAAAACAGGGACTGTCCCTATTTTCCGAGACGCTTGATTGCGCCTTCGTAGTAGCTGAGATCGACATAGCGCTCGGGCGGCGGCGCCTTTCCTCCCCAGCTGCCCTCGATCTCGGCGCGCAGTGCGAGCACGTTGCGAAAGCCCGCCATGTCGAAGCGCCCATCGGGCGTGAAGCCGAACTTCGGATCGGTCGTCATCTCGTACGCCTGCGTCGCCATGTCGCGGCTGACTTTCAGCCGCTCGGCGAGGAGCGATACGGCGGCGTCTTTGTTCGCTGGCGCGAGCACCCAGCGGTAGCCCTCGATCAGGCCGGCGATGTAGCGCTCGAGCGTGTCTCGGTTCGCGGCGGCCCACTTGCGCGTGACGAAGGTGCCGGTCGCCTGGTACGGCCCGATCAGATCGACCGCGCGTCCCATGCTGGTCAAGCCGGCCGCTTTTGCCTCGAGCGAGAACGGCAGATTGAGCATCGCGCCCTTGTACTCCTTATGCTCCTTCATACCGCGCAGGCGAAACCCGGTCGCGCCGACCGAGAGAATCTTGTAGTCCGCGCCTTCCTTCAGGCCGTTCACCAGCAGGATTTTCTTGAGCTGAAGCGCGTAGGCGGTGTTCGGCGCGTCGACCAGCAACGTCGTGCCCTTGAAGTCGGCGTAGGAGCGAACATCGGGCTGCACGATGAACTCGTTCATGCTGCTGTCGCCGCCGGTGACGATGATGACGTCCTCTTTTGCCAGCTCAACCATTGCCACGGCGTTGTCGACCGCTGCCTGCGCGAGCTCGAAGTCGCCCTTCGCGAGGCCGGCGCGCTGCTCATCGGAATTCGCCGTGAACAGCAGCTCGACCTTAAGGCCGTGGCGTGCGAATAAGCCATGCGACGCGGCCGCCATGGCGGGCATCGCGGCCGCACCGGGGAACATCTTGACCTTGATGGCCGTCTGGCCGAGCGCGACGAGCGGGAAGAGCAGCAGTGCGACTGCGGCGATGCGCTTCATGGCGAATCCTCCTCTGGAGCGGCTAGATTATCATTCGCCTCCTTAGGAGGAATGGCGATGCTGCAGGAGCAAATTCCCGATCTTACGAAGTGCGTCGAGTCCGATCGCGTGCGCCGCGAGGTCTATACCGATCCCACGATTTTCGATCTCGAGATGCAGCGCATCCACGAGAAGGTGTGGATCTACTGCGGACACGAGTCGCAGGTGCCGAAGGCGGGCGATTACTACACGGTGCAAATCGGCCGGCAGCCGATGATCATGGTGCGCGGCGCGGATGGCGCGATCCACGTTCTCTATAACCGCTGCCCGCATCGCGGCAACATGATCGCCGGCGACCGCAAGGGCAATGCGGGCGAGTTCTTCCGCTGCTCCTACCACGCCTGGACCTTCCACCACGACGGCAAGCTGCGCTCGATTCCGATGTACGAATCGGGGTATGCCGGCACGCGCGTGAATAAGGAGAGTCCCGAGCTTTGCATGAAGCATGCAGCGCGCGTCGAGAACTATCGCGGCTTCATCTTCGCGAGCCTCGCCAAAGACGGTCCGACGCTGAAAGAGTTCCTCGGACGGGCGATGGTCGCCTTCGACGACATGTGCGACCGCGCGCCGGCGGGCGAAGTCGAGGTCGTGCCAACCTGCTTCCGCGTCATCCAGCACTCCAACTGGAAGATCTTTCT
>JBHELS010000326.1:0-11050 GCA_046263015.1 Burkholderiales bacterium
GGCCATGGAGGATGGACGCAAATTCGAGCGCGATATAGCCGCCGCCGACGACGAGCGCGCGTTCGGGCAGCCGTTCGAGATGGAACGCTTCATTTGACGTGATGGCATGTTCGCGGCCCTCGATCGGCGGAATGACGGGCCAGGAGCCTGTCGCAACCAGGATGTGCCTTGCGCGATAGCGGCGCCCATTCACTTCCACGCCATGCGGATCGACGATCGTCGCGCGGCCGCGCATGATTTCCACGCCGGCGACGCTGAGCAGGCGCTCGTAGACGGCATTGAGACGCGCGATCTCCTTGTCCTTGTTCGCAAGCAGCGTGCGCCATTCAAAGGCCGGCTCGCCGGTCGTCCAGCCGTAGGCCTGGGCGATCTCGAACTCCTCGCGCCAATGCGCCGCATAAGAGAAAAGCTTTTTCGGGATGCAGCCAACGTTGACGCAAGTGCCGCCGAAAAGGCCCGATTCGGCGAGCGCCACTTTTGCCCCATAGGAGGCCGAAACGCGGCTCGCGCGCACGCCGCCCGAGCCGCCGCCTATGGTGAAAAGGTCGAAATCGAAGCTTATTTCCGGTTCTTCAGATTGAGCTCGACCCGCTCGAGGTCAATGGCGACCTCTGTGAGCCTCGACGGGCCTTGCGGTCGATATCGGTCAGCAGTGTGACGGTTCTCTCGGTTATCCGGCAGCGGGCGATTTTAGCAGCGCATAGCGCTCGCCCGCGGCGCGTACGGCGCCGTCGGCGACCAGCTTTTCGAGATGCGCGCTCAAGGAACGCGCCGCCACGCGATGGAGGCGGGCGGGCACGTCGTTGTAGACATGCGGCAAGAGCTCATCGAGGGTCGCGGGCCCGGTCTTGACGAGCGCGTCCACCACCTTCGCTTCGCGCGCGAGGCGATGCGCGATCAAGCGTCTGAATTCCTTTTTCGGCGCGCCGATGAGATAGCCGTGTCCGGGCGCGATGATCGCGATGTCCTCGGCGATCAGTTGCTCGAGCGATTGCAGATAGGCGCGCATATCACCGTCGGGCGGGTTGATGACGACGGTCGAGCCCTGCATTACGTGATCGCCGGTGAACAGCATCTTCGTCTGCTCGAGCAGGTAGCAGAGGTGATTGGATGCATGACCCGGCGTGTGGATGGCGCGCAGCGCGAGCGAGTCGCTCGTCTCGCCGATGGCGATCCGCTGGCCGTTTTCCACGACCACGTCCGGTTTGAAGGTGGCGTCCTGTCCCGCCGGCGCCGGGCGACCGAGCACTTGCGCACCGGTGGCCGCTTTGATCGCCGCCGCGGCCGGCGAGTGATCCAGATGCGTATGGGTGCAGAGGATCCACTTGATATTCGAGAAGGCGAGAATTTTCTCGATATGCGAAGCCATGTCCGGGCCCGGGTCGATCACCGCGCGAGCGCTCTCCGTGCCGACGATGTAAGTGTTAGTGCCCGGGCCGGTCATCATGCCGGGATTGGGCGCGATCAGCCGCGTCACGCAGCGGTCGAGGCGTTTTGGCGCTCCCGCGATCAGATCGTAGGTCGTGGTGCCGCTCTCCTCGGGATCGCTCCAGTGGATTTCGGCGTACTGCGGGTCGGCGCGCCGGAATATTTTTTCTCCGTCGGCGCCTTGTGCGATACACGCGCGGTTCTCCTCGATATCGGTGAGAGCGCGCACATGGCGCATGGCATCGGCGGCGGTGGCGAAGCGCTTGAGTTCGCCGAGCGTGTGCTGGGTCGCGTATACCAGCTCGATCTCGCCGCGCGCGGCGCGCTCTAGCGCCTCGCTCGGCCGAATCCATAGCGTGTGAACGGTCTCCCCGGCGTCATGCGCCGCTTCCTGGCCGGCGGGTGCGAGTGCGACGAAAAACCGCGTATCGAAGCGGCGTGTGCGGCCGGGAGTCGTGACCCAATGGCCGATGTAAGCGAGCTCGCCCGTCGGGATATACAGGTCGTGCTCCTCGAGCAGCTCGATGAAAGGCCGACTGCGGTAGCCGGCCAGCGTCCGCGCGCGTTCAGGTGCGATCAGTGCGCCGCGCGCATCGCAGGCGAGCAGGACGCCGGCCTCCTCGAAGCATTCGCGGACGGCCGCCACCCAATAGGCGATGGGCGGATTCTCGGCCAGCAGGTTTTTTACACGCTGCACGACGCGCGGGTCCGTGTCGCTCGTATCGAGCGAGCCGCCCGGAAATACGTAAGCGCCGCCGAGAAACACCGCGCTTTGCGTGCGCTGGAGCATGAGGACTTCGGGTCCGCCAGGCGCATCGCGCAGCAGCGCGAGCGTCGCCGCGGGTCGCGCTGCCATCGCGGCCACTACGGAACCAGGCGGCGCACAATCTCGGCCGCGGGCAGCACATCGTCGATGAGGTCGACGCCTTCGCCGGCAAAAATGAGGGCGTCGTCGAAATCCTGGCTTTCCACCGCGGCGTAATAGCGCTTGCGCTCGGCGTGCATTTCCTCGCGCAGCGCCGCCTCGCGGCCGTGCCAGCGGTCAGTAAAGCGGTTTCGTAACGCCCGGCCGGTGATGCCCGCCCAGCCGTCGAACCCGCGCACGACATCGAACACCGTCGTGCGAACCGTCGCGTCGCCGCTCGCCTGGACGATTCGCTCCTTGGCGCGAGCCGCCGTGAGCGCTTCGTGCGAAGCGCAGAAACGCGTGCCGATCAGCACGCCCGCCGCACCGAGCGCGCGCGCGGCCTCATAGCCGCGGCGGTCGGCGATGCCGCCGGCGGCGAGAATGGGCTTGTCGGGCGCTAGGTCTCTAAGCGCGGGCAGCAGCGCGAATAGGGAGCGCTCGCCGCCGTGGCCGCCCGCTTCGGTGCCTTGCGCCACCAGCACATCGGGCTTCGCTTCGAGCGCCTGACGTGCGATGGTGAGGCTTTGCACCTGGCAGATCAGCTTTGCGCCGCTCGCGCGTATTTTTTCGGCGAAAGGACGCGGGTCGCCGAACGAGAGCATCACGGCGCACGGTTTGAAGCCCAGCGCGAGATCCAGCAGTTGTGGTTGCCGTGCCAGGCTCCAGGTGATGAAGCCGACGCCCACACGCGCGCCTTCGGCGAATTGGAATTCGCGGCGCATCCAGTCGGCGTCGCCGTAACCGGCGCCGATGAGGCCCAAGCCACCCGCTCGCGACACCGCCGAGGCAAGCGCGCCTCCCGAGACGAAGCCCATCGGCGCGAGCACGAGCGGCTTCTCGATGCCGAGGAGTTCGCGGATCACGCGCTGCGTCCTGCGCGGTCCTTGTCGTTCTGCGCCTTGATCATCGAGCGCATGCGCTCCCAATCGGCATCGGAGAGCTTGTCGAGCTCGGTGAAGTAGGCGCCGGAACCGGTCGCGAGGTAGCCCGCGCCGTCGAGGGCGATGGTCTCGCCCGTGAGCCACTCGCAGCCATCGGCCATGAGGAAGGTCGCGAGGTTCTGCAGCTCCTCCATGCGGCCGACCCGACGCATGGGATTCAGCTTCGCGGAATCGTCGAAGCCGCCGCCGGGGCGAAGCCGCTTGGTTGCGCCTTCGGTCGGGAACGGCCCCGGCGCGATCGCATTCAGCCGAATGCCAAAGCGCCCCCATTCGACGGCGAGCGACTTGGTCATCACATGAAGGGCTGCTTTCGACATGGCCGAGGGCACGACATAAGGCGAGCCCGTATGCACCCACGTGACGAGGATCGAGATGACGCTGCCCTTCTCGCCGCTCGCGATCCAGCGCTTGCCGACGGCCTGAGTGACGTAGAACGTGCCGTGGAAGACGATGTTGGCGATGGCGTTGAAGCCGTTTGGCGTCAGATCCTTGGTCGGGCTGATGAAGTTGCCGGCGGCGTTATTGACGAGGCCGCTGAGCGGCCCGTCTTCATCCCAGATGCGCTGAACCATGGCATCGACCGCGGCGGCGTCGCGGATATCCACGGCGTGGGTGCGCACGCGTCCGCCGTGCTTGGCGGTCAACTCCTTCGCGGCGTCCTCGAGCACGCCGCCGCGGCGCCCGGCGATCCATAGCTCGGCTCCGAGGGACAGGTATCTGGCGGCGATTTCTCTGCCGAGGCCCGTGCCGCCGCCGGTGACGAGGATGCGCTTACCCTCGAGCAGCCGTTCCTTGAACATGTGCGCTCCCGGATTGAGAGCGCATTCTAAGCGACGCTCTAGGCCGTCGCCCTTTGCGGCTCGGCGTACGACGCTTCGCCGAGGCCGAAGGACCAATTCTCCTTCGTCACCTCGACGAGGTTGACCCAGACGTCCTCGCGCCGCACGCCAAGGCGCGCGAGGTTGTCCGCGATGCGACGGTAGAGCGCGCGCTTCTGCGCAAGCGTCCTGCCGAGGGACAGAGTGATCTGGATCATCACGATGTCGTTCGTGCGTGCGATGCCGAGGTACCCGGGGTCGTAGATCAGATCGGCCGGCTCGTGCTCGGTGAGGATTTGGAAGCGGTCCTCGGCCGGCACGCCGATGGTCTTCACCAGCGCTTCGTGCACGGCGTCGCCGAGCTCTTTACGCCATGCCGGGCGCTTGCCCTTCAATACGGAAAGACGAACGAGCGGCATCGCTCAGGCGTGCGCGTGGCGACGCGCAGCGCGCCCGGCAGCCGGCCGCGCACGGCGGCTAAAGAGCCGAACGAGCGGCGCGATGAGCAGCGTGTAGACCGCTTCGGCGCGTTGCCGCCGGGCCTGCAGGTAGAACGCTTGACGCTCGACGTAATCGATTCTCATGATGATCCTTTCAGACAAGTGAGACGGCCGCTGCGCCGCCCAGCGAGTTGACGATGGCGACACCGGCGTTACGCAGCCGATAGCAGCCGCCCGCCTGCAAGACGATGTCCTTGGCGTCGTTTTCCTCGGTGATCCAGACCGCGCCTTCTAGCGCGCATACGGTGCTGCCGGCCGCGTCCACCACCTTGAGGGTCTGGTTCGGACCCAGCTTCACCGCCCCTTGCTTCAGTTCCAGTTTCATCGGTCGCTCCTTTTTTTGCATGCGTAGAATGCATCCTTCGGAGCCGCGGCTCAAACGGTAAATTCTCAAGCGATCCATGAGAAATCGGAATGTCATGCCCAGCCTCGATCTGCTCGCCGGCTTCGAGGCGGCAGCGCGGCATCTGTCCTTCACCAAGGCCGGCGCGGAGCTTTTCCTCACCCAGTCAGCGGTGAGCCGGCAGATCAAGGAGCTCGAAGACCAGCTCGGTGTCTCGCTCTTTCACCGGCGCCATCGCGCGCTCGTGCTGACCGACGCCGGGCAGCACTTGTACGCGGCCGCGGCGCAGGTGTTGACGACGATGCGCAACGCGACCAGCCGCTTGAAGGCGCAGAGCGGTCGCAAGCCGCTTTCGGTCACCACCACGCCCGCCTTCGCCGCCCTCTGGCTCGTGCCGCGCCTCGCCGGATTCACGCGCACCCATCCGGAGGTGGATGTACGCATCACCGCCGAGACGCGCGTGCAGAACCTGGAGCGCGATGGCCTCGATATCGCGATCCGCCACGGGCCGCCCGCGCTCGCGGGCCCGAATGCGGTGCGGCTCTTCGGTGAGCGCGTCTTCCCGGTGTGCAGCCCGAAGCTACTGAAAAAAATGCCGCTACGCGAACCGGCGGATCTCAAGAAGCACACGCTTCTTCAGTACGACGATCCCGAGGGCCGTCATCCGTGGCTGCACTGGAAGAGCTGGCTCGAAGTGGCGGGCGTTGCCGATCTGCGGCCGGCCGCCACGCTCACCTTGTCCGGCTACGAGCAGATCATCCCGGCGGCCGTCGCCGGTCACGGTGTCGCGCTTGGCCGCAGTCCGCTCGTCAAGGATTTGGTCGCCGACAGGCAGCTCGTCGTGCCCTTGAAGAGCATCGCCGAGCCGGCGCGCGCCTATTTCGCCATCACGACGGCGCTCTCGGCCGCGCGGCCCGAAGTGCGCGATTTCGTCGACTGGCTGAGCGCCGAGGCGACTAAACGGTGAGGACGATCTTGCCGATGTGCTGCGACGACTCCATCAGCCGATGCGCCGCCGCGGCCTCGCTAAGCGCGAAGGTCTTGTACACCTGCGGCTTGATACGCCCCGCTTCAATGAGCGGCCAAATCTTCTCGCGCAGGTTGCGCGCGAGATAGCCTTTGAATTCGCTCGTACGCGGGCGCAGGGTCGAGCCGGTGATGCTGAGCCGCCGGCGCATCACCGTATCGATGTCGAGCTCGGTGCGGGGCCCGCGCAGATAGGCGATGAAGACGAGCCGTCCTTCCTCGGCGAGGCACTTGAGCTCACGCGGCACGTAGTCGCCGCCCACCATGTCGAGGATGACGTTCACGCCCTTGCCGCCGGTCGCGGCGCGCAGCTCGGCGACCCAATCCTGGGTCTTGTAGTTGAAAGCGCGCTCGGCGCCGAGCTTCTCGCACGCGGCCACCTTTTCGTCGCTGCCGGCCGTGGCGAATACGCGATTGCCGGTGGCCGCCGCCATCTGGATGGCGGTCACGCCGATGCCGGAGCTGCCGCCCTGTACGAGCAGCGACTCGCCGCTCGCGAGGCGCCCGCGGTCATAGACGTTCCCCCAGACGGTAAAGAAGGTTTCCGGCAACGACGCCGCTTCCACCATCGACAGGTTTTTCGGCACGGGCAGCGCCTGGGTCTCGGGGACGGCGCAGTATTCGGCGTAGCCGCCGCCGTTCGCGAGCGCACATACCTTGTCGCCGCGCATCCACAGCTTCGCTTGCGCACCGACCTCATCCACTTCGCCGGCGATCTCGAGCCCCGGAAGGGGCGACGCATCGGGCGGCACCGGATAGTGGCCTATCCGCTGCAGCACATCGGGTCGATTGACGCCGGCGGCCGCGACTCTCACGACGATCTCGTTCGGCTTGGGCGCCGGCTTCGGCGCCTCGGCGAGCCGCAGGACCTCCGGCCCGCCGGGCTGGCTAATCTCGACTGCCCGCATGGTGCTCGTTATTATCCCGCGACGAGGAGGAGCGTCGGTGGCCCAATTTCGAGTCGAGTTCGTGCTGGACCAGTCGAGCGGCAAATATCTCGCGGAGCTCTATAGCCCGGAGAATCAGGATGAAATGATCGTGCGCACGGAAGCGCTTTACCCGTCACAGGCCGCCGCGGTGCTCGGCCTCGTGCAGCTTTTCAAGGATGCCATTTTGAAATTTCCGAAGCCGGGCGAGCCGCCGGCGCGCGTCGTCGGCAAGAAGAAAAAGCCCGCGCGGCGCAAAGCCGCCAAGGCAAGACGGCCGGCAAAGGCGAAGAGAAAAGCCGCCAAGCGGCGCAAGCACAACTAGGAGGAGACATGCGAATCGCGTTTTTGATGGCGGCACTGGTCGCCGCCGCACCGGCGCTCGCCGATTTCAACGACAAGAAGTCGATCACCGCCACCGTGACCGGCGCGACACCGAGCGGCTATCCACGCACCATGGTGGAAGGCCTGAATGCGGTGGTGCGCGACGCCTATCCGGGCTCGGCGGTCTCATTCAAGCCCAATTCACCCGGCGGCGGAGTGCTCGCGATTGGGCAGAAGCAGGCCGACTTCACCGCCACCGCCACTGGCACCGAGATCCGGCTTGCGCTCGAGGGCAAGGATCCGTACAAGGCGCCGCTCAAGGGCAAGATCAGCTACGTGATGATGCTCTACGACAACCAGTTCATGCACTTCGTGATGACGAAGGAGTGGGCCGATGCCAACGGCATCAGGAGCTGGGCCGACATCGCGGCGAAGAAGCCGAAGATGCGACTTGCCATCAATCGGCCGGACAACCCGCAGACGACGATCGGCGGGCCGTATGAAGTGATGAAAGCCTACGGCTTCACGATCGGCGATATCGAGAAGTGGGGCGGCTCGTACGTCCTCGGCAACAGCCAGATCGGCCTCGACGCGCTCACCGACGACAAGGCGGACGTCTTCATGAACGCGCGCAACCTCGGAGATTCGCTGCTGAAGGACGTGGCGAGCAAGCGGCCGCTCCTTTGGATCGACGGCGACATGGCGCACATGCAGAAGGCGGCCGACACCTTCCACTTCAAGGCCGACATGGTGCCGAAGGGCACTTATCCCTTCATGGAGAAGGATTACCCCACCATCCGCATGTGGGTCTCGCTTGTTGCGGGTGCGCATGTTCCGGACGAGGTGGTCTACAAGTATGTGAAGGCGATCGCCGAGAACGAGTCGCGCGTGCAGTCGATCGGCGGCTCGCTCAAAAGCGCGCCCTTCACTACCGCCAAGATGGCCACCAATCCGGCGAACCTGCCCTATCACCCGGGGGCGCTGCGCTACTACAAGGAAAAAGGGCTGGTGAAGTAACGCTTGCTCGAGCTCCTGCGCGAAGGCCGACGCCACCGCCCGGGTGGCGTCTGGCGCCTCCTGATCCGCGCGGGCTCGGTGGCAGCCGCGCTCTACGTGCTGTGGATCGGCGCGCTCGCCCAGATCTTCGGCAGTTGGGCGCTCGACCTCGGGCGGCTGCTCCATGCCGAGTCGCTCATGCGCTTCGCCACCTGGGCGCGCGCCTTCACGGCCTACTTCCATCTCGACATCTCGATCTTCATCGCGATCGTTTTCCCGATCGCTTTTCTTACCACCACCGCCAACCCGCGCCGGGTTCGGCTCGCCTGGACCGATGTCGCACTCGCTGCGGCTTCGGCTGCGGTCGCGCTCTATTACATCGTCCTCAATGACCGGTTCCTGAACTGGAGCCGTGGTTTCTCGCAGCCGACGGCGGCCGATGTGATCGTCGGTTTCACGCTGCTTGCGCTCGTCATCGAGCTTTGCCGCCGCTCGGTCGGCTGGGGGCTGACCTCACTCGTGCTCGTGCTCCTTGTCTTCACGGTGTTCGGCCACTGGATGCCCGGAGCGCTGCGCCACGACAACTTCGGCGTGCCGTACTTCATCGAGATGATGACCATCATGGAGAACGGCGTTTTCGGCGCGCCGCTCGAAGTTGCCGCGACCTACGCTTTCTTGTTTGTACTTTTCGGCAGCTTCTTCGAGAAATCCGGCGGCGGCCAGCTTTTCTTCGAGCTCGCGAGCGCGGTAACGGGCCGCATGCGCGGCGGTGCGGCCAAGGCGTGCGTCACGGCGAGCGGTCTCTATGGCTCGATCTCGGGCAGCCCCACCGCGGATGTGGCGACCACCGGTCCGCTCACCATTCCGATCATGAAGCGCATGGGCATTCCGGCCGCGCGCGCTGGCGCCATCGAGGCGACGGCTTCGAGCGGCGGCGCGATGTTGCCGCCGGTAATGGGCGCGGTCGCTTTCATCATGTCGGACTTGACTGGCATCGCCTACGCGAGCATTGCTTGGGCGTCCGTCCTGCCGGCGCTCCTTTACTACCTCTCGATCTACTTACTCGTGCACAACGAGGCGGTGCGCCACAACGAAGCGCCGCTGCCCGCGGAGCAGATCGTGCCGCTCGGGCGGGCGCTTGCGAACGGCTGGCGGCATCTGCTGCCGATCGGCGCGCTGATCGCGCTCCTCGTTGCCGGCTACACGCCGGTGTACGTCGCAGCCGGCGCAACCGCGGCCGTCATCGTCCTCTCCTGGTTGCATCCACCGACCGCCATCGGCCCGCGCCGCTTCGTCGATTGCTGTACCGACACGATCGCCCAGCTCGTGCCGCTCGTCGGGGCGGTCGCCGCGGCCGGCGTGGTGATCGGTGCCATCGAGATCAGCGCGCTCGCCGGCAAGTTCACGCTGCTCATCAACATGATCTCGGGCGGCTACCTCGTACCGACGCTGGTGCTCTCCGCCGTATTCCTCGTCCTTCTCGGCATGGGCATGCCGACGCCCGCGGTGTACATCATGGGCGCGGCACTGCTCGCGCCGGCCCTGCGCGGCGTCTTCAACTTGCCCGAAATGCAGGTGCATCTCTTCATGCTGTACTTCGCCTGTCTCTCGGCGGTCACGCCGCCGGTGGCGGTTGCCAACTTCGCCGCCGGCGCGATTGCCGGTGTCAATCCCATGGCGCTCGGGCCGTATGCCGTGAAGCTTGCGATCGGCGGCTTCATCCTGCCCTTCTACTTCCTCTTCAACCCGGGGCTCAACATGGAAGGCGGCGCCCTCTACATCGTCGAGTGTCTGGTATTCGCGGTTGCCATGGTCACCTTCGCCTCGTTTGCGATGCAGGGCTACGTCGGCCTGCGGGCCATCCGCTGGCCGCTACGGCTCATACTCTTTGCCTGCGCGGTCGCTACGGTATCGCCGCGCTTCGACATCACCATCGTCGCGACGCTCGTCGGCGCGGCGGTGCTAGCGTTTGTTCAGCTGCGCGGCCGCCCAGTGCAGGTCGACGTTGCCCCCCGATAGCACCACACCGACGCGAGCGCGCGGCGCGACCTTGCGCGCCATCAGCGCGGCAAAGCCGAGGGCGCCGGTCGGCTCGACCACGATCTTCATCCGTTCCCAGAGCCAGAACATCGCCGGCAGGAGCTCGTTATCGGTGACAGTCACCATTTCGTTCACATAGCGCAGGACCAGCGGGAATGTGATGCTGCCGAGCGACGTGGTGCGCGCGCCGTCGGCAATCGTGTCCGGGACCGGGATGGCGACCAGCGTCTTGGTGCGGAACGAGCGCGTCCCGTCATCGCCCGCGGCCGGCTCGACGCCGACGACGTGGCAGTTCGGTGCGAGCTCTCGCGCGGCGATGGCACAGCCGGAAAGGAGGCCAGCGCCGCCGCAGGGCACGAGCAGCATGTCGAGCGGCCCGATTTCCTCCAGCAGCTCCTTTGCCGTCGTGCCCTGGCCCGCAACGATGTGCGGATGGTTGTACGGCGGGATCGTCACCATGCCGCGCTCGGCCGCGACGCGCGCCGCCACGCCCTCCCGGTCCTCATCCTTCCGATAAGTAACGACCTCGGCGCCATAGCCGCGTGTCGCCTCGAGCTTCACGCGCGGCGCGTTCTCCGGCATGACGATGACGGTCTTGATGCCGAGCAGCTTGCCGGCGAGCGCCACCGCCTGCGCGTGGTTGCCGGAGGAGAAGGCCAGCACGCCGCGCTTGCGCTCCTCGGGGCTTAGCTGCGACAGAGCGTTGTACGCGCCGCGGAACTTGAACGCGCCCATGCGCTGCAGGTTCTCGCACTTGAAATAGAGCTTGGCGCCGATCAGCGCATCCGCAGTGGCGGACGT